>JADLHS010000112.1 GCA_020848635.1 Limisphaerales bacterium | reverse complement strand
TGGCCTGTTTGAACTTGGTTACGCCGCCGAACCTGTTCACCGGATCGGGGCTTGGCGCTTGGTTGGTGGAGCCGCCGTTTGTGCTGCCGACGCATCCGGTCAACCTGTGGACAATGAGCCAGCGCGCGAGCCGCAGACACAGGGCCCGGGCGTCGAGCTTGTCGGTCTTGCGGGCGCCGTTGAGCGCGATGGGCGTGATCATAAAACTCTGCGCCCCGGCGGCGACGAGTTCGCGATGCAGCACGAACCCGAACCCGCAACTCTCCTCGACGCCGAAGACCTGGAACCCTTCGGCCACCCACTGGCGCACCTGGGCGACGAGTTCCGGGCGCGTGAACTTGCGCGGAGCGTGCGGGTTGGCGTGATCTTTCTGCGCCACGGCCATGATGAACTCCAGATGCACATCCAGCCCCAGTTTAAGCAGGGGCTTGGCGGGATCCATCACCGCCTTGGGCAAGGGCTGGCGCGCCGGCACCGGGCGCCCCACTGCGGGCTTGTCGGGCGGGGCCGTGCGGTTTAGGGTCGGGCGTGTCATGATGGGTTTGAGGATGTATTCTTTCATAAACGTGATGGTTGATGGTTGGAACTACGTTCCCAGCGTGGCACCGTGTGGCGCCGCGTTCAACCCATCATGGCATCTAACCCGGCATGAGCGTCGCGGTTGCAATCGTAGCGTCCCGCGGGCCGGGTCACTGAGCTCGTTAGCCCTATGAAAGCCTACCTCCTATCGATCTGCATGTTTCTCCAAGCGTCCGTCGGTCTTGGCCAAGGCTCGCTTTACACATTCTCCGGGACCGTGAGCAGCCTTTTCTACGATGGCGGTGGAATCTTGGCTGCTCGCAACGTCGCCATCGGCGATCCTGTGTCCGCCAGTTACGTCGTGGATTTTGGAGCGCCGGGCTTCTACCTGCTCAACGACGGAAGTGTTGACGTGCCCTCCGATCCGCCATTGGGCAACGTGCATACGACTTATTTCTACTGCCGTTGGGTTTCCGGCACTCTGTTGCCGGAGGCAAACGGCGGATTCAACAACCGCCCCCAAGACGTTGCTGAGTACTTCACTGGCTGGAACAGCGGCGTTCCCGCCGGCAGTGAGGGCCTTTTGCAGGGTGGGAGCGGTGATTCATCCTTTTCCGTGCGAAGGTCAACCCCGCGGTACATTGACGGAATGCCGTATTGGGTTCCAGATTGGGCAGTGCAGGACTGGCAGGTGGGCACTGAGGTGCGCGGTGTCATGGTGGCTTGGAGCGATCAGGATTGGTCCATAGCATGGGCTGACATGCGCCTGGACTCGATCACCGCAGTCCCGGAGCCAAGCGTCATTGCGTTGTTTTCGATCGGTGGTGCCGCCTTGTTTCTGTGGGGCCGACGAAAGGAGTATCAAAATCACTGGAGCGAACGCGGGCGGGCCACGTCAGTTGCCAATGCGGACGCGCTGGGCCGCCCCCGGCTGTGGGTGAGCTATATTGGATCGTTGAACTAAACCGCTTCGCGGGGAGTTTTTCCGCTAGTTTCGTCTTCTGTCGATTGCAGGGTTTTCTGACGGGCTGAGTTTCCGGAGAGTCAGAGTCTGGAGCAGTCAAACCCCTGGCGGCACGGGGTCCGCAGCCGGCTGGGCGCCCTCCCGGCGCGCTGCCAACGGGGCCAACCGGTGCGCAACGGGATGCCTCCGTGGTCAAATGAACCCACCGCGACCCCGGCGAGTTCTGGCACGCGAATACTTTCCCCAGTAGCACAACGTCGCCGGCTCAGCGGCTCAGTTCAACGGCAGTGTATCCCGCAGCCCGCCGCACCACCGCTCAGACAAAGCCACGCTTGCTCGCGGCGGCCTGCGGGATACACTGCTTCAAGTTAGGCTACGAAGCGTATGAAGATTAGCCGGCCAGTTCTGGGATTTATCGCCAGTCTTGTTGTGTTCGCACTCAGTTTGCTCGGCGCATTGCGAGTTGCGGACGGCCCTCTCAAGATTCAGTTTGAGAGTTCATCTCGGCGCGCTTTACGATCTGTGTCTGGTGATTTCAGCAGTCGCCTTCTTTTTGATGATTGCTTGCGTGATTTGGTGGGCTTTCACTGAGGCGAAAGCGAGACGTCAAGCCAGAGGCATTGCGGCGAGGAGTCAGCCATGAGAATGTTGTCTCAGCCTCCTGATAAGCTAACGGTGGCAGTCATTGAACGGGTATGAGTTTGAGGCCGAGGGCGGCGGCGGCGCTGTGGAGGCGGGCGAGTTTCTTGCGTTTCATTTTTTCTCCTCTTGCTGGAACACTTCCGGGTTGAACGCCTCCCGGTATTTGAACAGGTGCCAGAGCACCCGCGCCAGTTTGTGCGCCATGGCCGTGATGGCTTTCGGGGTTCCCAGCCGCGCTTTCCAGCGCCGGTAGAGGTTTCCAAAGTAGTTCTGGGCCTTGTGCAGTCCTTGCGCCGCGAGCCGCAGCGCGGTGGCCGCCCGGCTCTTCACGTCCCGCGTGGCCGAACTCATGATCTTGCCGCCCGTGATCCGGTTGTCCGGCGACAACCCCAGCCAGGAGCCGAAATTTTTCGCCGTGGGAAAGCGGTCGGCAAAGTCCGGCCCCAGTTCCGCGACCAACCCCAGCGCCGTGCCGCTCTGAAGGCCGGGCACCTGCGTCAAATCCACGCCACAGGTGCGATAGAGTTCCGCTCGGGCCTCAAAGCGGGGCTCGTTCTTCTGCGGCGTCTTGCGGGTGCTGGTGCGCGGTGGCAGCGGTTGGGCGACTGGATCCACCTTGGCCGTGAAGTTTTGGAGCAGGCGCGCCACCGCCGTGTCACAGTCGGTGATCTGGGTTTGATAATGTTTCCAAGTGTCCAGCCATTGCCGGAGGGTGAAGCGGTGTTCGCTGCGCCAGTCGCCGCGCAGACTCTTGGCGATGACGGCGGCGGTGGCGCGGATGCGCCCGTCCTTGAGTTTGGCGAGCGCGATAGGATCCCGTTCGCCGGCGCGGATGGCTTCCAGGATGGCCAGGCCGGTGACGCCGGTGATGTCGGCGATGACGTGCTGAAGCTGGACGTTCATTTGGGTCAGCGCCTTGTGGAGGCGGGAAACGCAGGTGGCGGCGGCGCGCACCAGGCCGTCGCGATGCCGCAGGAGCGAGCGCACGGCACAGACGGTTTCGGACGGGCGGAAGCTGCCGCGCAACAGGCCCACGGCGTGGAGGTATTGGAGCCACTGACAGTCCTGCACGTCGGTCTTGCGCCCGGGTAGATTTTTGCAATGGCGGGCGTTGACCAGACAGACCTCGATCCCGGCGGCTTCCAGGATTTGGAAGAGCGGAATCCAATACACGCCGGTGGATTCCATGGCGACGGTCAACACGCCACAGCTCTTGAGCCAGTCCCGCAGAGCGAGCAGGTCTTCGGTGAAGGAGGCGAAGACCCGGATCGGTTTGGGGTCGCGATCTGGCGGGACGGCGACGTAGATTTCGCGGGCACCGATGTCAATGCCGGCGGCGTGGGGATGGAGGACAGGCAGGTTGGGGGTGGTTTTGGAAACGGAACGGGCTTTCTTTTTGGCGGTGTGGCGTGGACTCATATCAGTGGCCTTTCGTTGAGGGTTGAAATGACGGGCAGACGGCCCGCCGCGTCGAAAAGACAAGTGGAACAATCTCCTGAGCGGGATGAACGAACGACGGTGAGGTCGCACGTTCTCACCAGTGACTTGCACGGCGGCAGCGGAACCAAGCTAATCGACGGGTTCGAAAGAACACCATTGGCAGGCCGGTTTACATGCCACTGCCCGTCGGCACGACTTGACCGCACGAACCTCCCAAAGGCAAGTCAGCTTATCGTGTCATTGCCCCGCCCCAGGGGCGGTTGGGGTGCTAATCACCAAAGGATTGGAAAGGACCGAGGCGCGGAGCTGGCGTCACCTTGTTTGAGCCTGTGCTCGCGCCGAGCGTCCTTTCCATCCGTGGTTGAACCCGCCCGGGAAAGTTTCTGAAGTTGTCCCTCCACCCCTTGCCTTTTGCTTTTGGCTTCGGTCCCTCACCCCAGCCGCGCCGCGGCGCCGCCGCGCGACCGTGCCGGGGCGTGGCCCATGGTTCCCGCCGGCCGCGGGCCCGCACTGGGTCCCGCGCAGCGGGCCGCCGGCCGCCCAACCCCGGCGCGCTCACCCGTTTCCCGCCGTCAGTCCGCCGCCGGGCACGAGCAGATGGACGTGCGGATGGCGGTGCTGTGCGACGACGGCCCCGACCCGGTCCGAACCTTTGCCACGTTCCCCAACGATCGGCTTCCGTTGCGCGACGGGCTCAGAGCCGGGGGCGTTAAGACCGCGGCCACGGAATTCACCAGCGTGGATGGGATTGCGGCGGGGGCTTGACACCTTCGCCATGCCAGTGTTGGCTCATGGCCGGAAATGAGCCCGCCTCGACGCAAACCGATACTGGCCTGGACCCTGGCGGTCATGCAGGTCGTCCTCTGCGGCTGCGCGCACCAGTATCTCATCAAACTTACCAACGGCGATCAGATCCTCGCCTACAGCAAACCCAAAGTGCAGGACGAGAATTATCTCTTCACGGACGAGATGGGCGGGAGTCACGTCATTCCCCAGGACCGCGTGGTTAAGATCAAACCCGTTTCGGTGGTGAAGGCGGAAGCTAAACCGCCTGCTCCAGCGAAGCCGTCGGCCCCGCCGATGCCGCGGAAGCCCAGGCATTGGTACTTCCTGTGGCTGGCTTGAGTATGGTGAGGGCCTAGCGACTTCATCAACGTGAACCCTGGTCAAGCCGGAGATGCTGTCTCAGGCTCGTTTGGACAATGCAAAGGCTGGCCCGAAACGCTGCCCAACATTTATATTGGCCGGAAGCAGGGCTCCCCGGAATGGACTGGATTTGAACCTGCTAGGCTCGGGCGCTCTGCTGCGCTGGCTAATGCCAGCTTGGTCTGTCAGGCTCGTGCTTCTCGTTGCTCGGTTATCCAGCCAACCGGCAAGAGTAAACCACAACGATGGGGTGACCGACGAACTTGCGGCCACGGCGGCAACCAAAGGCCGGGGGGGGTGACGCAACGTCATGCCGCGCACGGTGAAGCCCAACAGGGAAAGTGATAGTGCGCTCCGCCAAAGCTTTTTGGGTCGCGAAGATTCGCTGCCGGTAAGGAACAGGCCAAGACCGGCGCACTGCGATTGATGCACTGTTCCGCTCGCCCGATGGCGAGCGCCGCGCCGAGGCCGCCTGCAAACATAACTTCGGGCTCGCCTCCAGCCCGGCAACTTCTGTGCGCGGCGGGAACGATAACTCGCATCGGGCTTGGGCGTTATTTCTTTCACCGGTTAAGTCTTTATCGCCCGATCGTAACGTACCAGCCGAAACCTCTTGATTGAAAGAGCAGAAATGATACTAACTCAACCGCCTTGGGGTGGGTGGTTCTGACCCGCAAAACGACAACCAACAAAAAATGGCAAAAAGCAAGACTACGCGTATCCAAAACCTCCTCGCCGCCGCGCTTTTGGGCGCTCTCTCATACACCACCACCCAACTCGCAGCCCAAGAGGGCACAAGCCCGGTTGAAACCACCAAGCGTGCCGAATCGCCGGAACCGCCTGCCTATCGACCATGGACACTGGGTCTCGAGGCTGGCACGACCGGACTTGGGGTCTCCCTCGCCTGGCGCTTCTCGGAGCACTTCGGAGTGCGATCCGGCTTCGACTACTTCGAGTATTCTGACGGCGGTTTCGCCATCAAAGATCTCACTTACAACGCAAAAATACGAGTCATGTCCGAGCCGCTGACCTTCGACATTTATCCCTGGGAAAAGCATTCCTTCCATATCAGCGTGGGACTCCAATTTAACCAGAATCGCCTGACCGGCACGGCGGAGGACGCCGGCAATATCATTCCTCCCGAAAAGCTTGGGACTCTCTCGCTGAAGGTCGAGCAGCAACCGGTGAATCCCTACCTGAGCATTGGAGGGAACTTCTTCTACTTCGACCACGCCCATCACTGGGCATTGGGGGGGGAACTGGGGGTGGCGTACACCGGCGAACCGGACGTGAGTCTCAACCGGACCGGCCCTCCCTCGGCCCTGCTTGACGCCGCCGTGCGGTACGAGCAACAACAGGTCAAGGAGTATGCGGAGAAGTTCATGTGGTGGCCGGTGGTCAAGCTCATGGTGACTTACTCCTTCTAGCCTGCAGCGATGATCACCGGAAGGCATGCCACTATTCCGGCATGACTTTTAGCTCTAACTCCAACCTTCAGCCCGACGCCGCGCGCAGACCACCACATGCCCACAGCTCGAAGCACAACCTCTCGTAAGAAACCACCCAATACGCCGAGCATTTTCAGAGCGCAAGAGTCTGCGAAGGGCAGGGGAATGGGCTTCTGATTCCAGCGTCAGTCGATCGGGTTGAATTGTCGAGCGAAGCACCTTGCGTTCGACCTCCTGAACTCGCCAATGCACTGAATGTTGATCAATCAGGGCGCGGTAATCACGGTTTGCTTGCAGTCCGAATTCCGTTCGCTGGCGCCGGGGTTCATGTTTTTATCCGGTGACCCAAACCAGCAAGTCTCTGCAAGGCATGGGGCGAGCTCAGCAACACAGACGATGTAACCCCACGGCGCATTGGCGGGAGCGAACTACGATGGCTCAATATGTTGACGACAAGCGACAGGGGTCAGCGGTCGCCCCCTCGCTTCAGCGGATCCCAGTACTTGGAATTAATGAGCCCCTTGGGATCACCTCCGCCTGGGTCAACGGGCGGATTAATTGCCCCGTCTTTGCGGGCCTCGGCGTGGCCATCGGTGAAGACCGCAACCCCGCTGTTCCGGTGCCGGAGGTTGTCAATGCCTTCAAAACCCTGGCTGGCGCTTCTGGCCTTATCCATGCACGCGTTGGGCCACCAGAGGCTCGAACTCCATGTGCCATCGCTTTTCGGCACGCCGTCGCCAATGATCAGATTATCCACCGGGCTCTTCACCGAGCTGCGTTTGAACCAGGGCTGTACGCGAAAAGTGATGCCGCCGACGGAGACGCTGCCCCCGCCGTAGGGCCAAAGGCAGTCAAAGAAAGAGTTGATGCCGTACCCGACCTTGTGGCAGTCAAAAGCCCAAGTCCAGGCCAGTCCGTTGTCCAGGCGCTTCCCTTTGATGGCTGGACAATAGAAAACGTTCGATTGGTTGCGGGCGTAGTTGAGGATGGTGGTCCCCCACCAGTTGGTGAGGGCGGTGGTGGGGTTATCGCCTTCATTCTGATTCCGATGGGCCGGAAAGATATCCCGGTTGTCATCGGTGTAGAACTGCAGGAACAGCCCGATTTGCTTCAGATTGTTCAGGCACGCGATGCGGTGGGCCTTCTCCTTGGCTTTGGCCAGGGCGGGCAACAGCATTGCCGCGAGAATCGCGATGATCGCGATGACCACGAGCAATTCAATGAGGGTGAATGCCCGGCGGAGAGCATTTCCATGCCAGTAGGCCCCGGCTTTGGTATTTTTGGAAGGCTTCACTTTTTGAGCCGGAAGTACCGCTTGCGGTCAGCGGTATCAACCGTGACTAGGCTGTCGCCCGCGCCACTCACCAGGTTCCAGAAGGGGGCAGGCAGACTGCCAGTATACTCCAGTGTAAACCCGACCGCATCCGGCGGCCAGCAGAACCTGAGGTGGGTGCCGGCCCGCGAGAAGCTCCGCGTTCGTGCTGAATCTTGGCCGGTCAGGGCCAGGAAATGATTCCAGAAGGTGTCGTCGCCGAGATCGGTGGTCGTGCCGGGATTTTCCATAGGTAAAATGGGCAATGGTAAAATGGGAGTTTGCCACTTGAAACGGTATCCCCAGGGTGCGCTGATCAGGGGATGCTCTGGTGGTCTATGTTGCGGATCCGATACCAGCACAGCAATTCTTTCGCGGACGGAATGGCCGGGCCCTGGCCCTCGGGTTGGTCCAGATAGAGAAACGCAACCGACGAGAAGCAGAACCGCTTGAGGCGATCGGGCGACCACGGGTTTTCAAAGGTGAATTTCAACCGCTCGGTGAAGTGAAGGGCGTCGTTTTCGTGAATGCGATACATCGCGACGCTGGCGTTGAACGTGTCTTTGATGGGTACGCCGTGATATGGGCCGGCGAGCGTTCCTTCGCGGAAATACCAGCCGCCGAGGAAATAATCTTCCAGCCCGGTTCCGGCGAAACGGGGCGTTTCCCAGTCGTTATCAATGTAAACGTACTCCGGGGCTTCGAGGAAGCTGAGATAATTGCGCTCTTCGCCCTGCAGGTAGAGCTGGCAGCCGGCGTAATGGCCCCGCCCCTTCGCCGCGGCAATCTGCACCGGGGCCGGGCCTTGGTTGAAACCGGTGTTGAATTGCGCGTGGAAATAGCCGACGTCCGCGGGCAGCGGCGCGAGTTGATAGAGGAGGTTGCAGAAAACGTCGGTGTCAATTTCGGCATCCAGGTTTTCAATCTCGACGCGGAAACTTTTGTGGAACGGCATGGGCCATTTGCAGAAGAAGCCACCGCTGGAAGTTCCAAAATAGAGCGAGGCAAAACTTGCGACCTCGCACAAACCCGCGCCGAAGAAATCGCCCACGGGGGTCGCCACGGCGGGGCGTTCCGCCCCGTCGAAGTAAATGCGCAGGATGAGCGTCTTGAGGATGGATTGGTTGACGGGCGCTTGGGGGTTCCAATGCTGCCAGAACCAGCCGGGGAACGTCAGCCAGAACTGGGCGATATAACCTTCGCCTTTGACTTCGCCAATCGTCACGCGTTTGCCGCGCCGGACGGGAAGGGTTTTACTCTTTTGCCGGAGGTTGAAGGTGGTGAGCTGGCGGGTGGTTTCGTTACGCAACGCCGCCATGCGCAAGGCCTCAGCCACGGGCGGCGAATGCCCGCCGGTTGTGGTGGCGGCGGGATTTGATTCCGCGGCCTTCGCCATTCCCGGCAACGCCGCGGTGGCGCCCAGCGCCGCAAGGGAAGTGACAAAGCCGCGGCGATCCACCGGAGCCGCGCCGGAAAGGTTGGTTTTGGAAGCGGGGTTCATGGCGTGGGGATGGGGAAGAGCTTCATCGGCTTGATTCCTTGGCGGCGGGCAGGATGCTGGTCGTCGCGTTGTCCAAGCCGTCGTGCCATTGCAAGGGCGCCAGCTCGAGGGGACCCCCGGTCCATCCGGCGTGGCTGAGATACCATTTGCCGTCGGGGTCGCGGACAATTTCCGACGCGTGAGATTTAATACGCGTGTTCTTTTGATCGAAGTCCCAATGGAACGGGTCGTGCGAGAGATACACATCCGTCCACTCGTTGTCGCAGACGAACAGGTAATAATTGTCCCCCCGCCGAACGACGAACGGCGATTCGGTCGGCCCCCCGAAACTGCCCGCACGCGGATGAGTGAACACGACTTTGCGATTGCTCCAGTGGATCAAATCCGTGCTCGTCACGCAGGCGACGATGTGATTCCCGCCCTCGGGCGTCGTGGTCGCGGTGTAATAAAGCACCCATTGATCGCGAACCCTCAGGACGAATGGATCGCGCGCATCAAACCCATCCACGATCATTGGATTGGCCGGGCTGCGCGTCCACGCTTGGAGATCGGGGGAGGTGAGCAGATGGATGCGGTAATGGTGCGTGGCCTGGTCGCCGACACAGACGAACATGTAATACGTGCCCTCGTGGTGAAGCACGTGCGGCGCCCAGAGGACATATTCGCGATACTTTTCCCACTCCCGTTTCACGGCGAACGGCTCGGCATCCCACGGAGCTTGCCGGAGGGTTTTGGCAGTGGCATGGGCGAGCTGGCGTCCGGGGTCCTGGTCCCACACCAGCGGCTTCGGATGCGTGATGCCGAACAGATGCCACCGCTGATCCGGCCCTTGCATGAACGTGTGATCGTTCACGCACCACGGCTCTTCGGCGGCAAAGAAGGTTTTGAATTGGCCGGCCTCAACCAGCGGTTTTTGGAGTGCAGCGGGCGGAACCAATTTCCGGGATGCCTTCAACTCCAGCAAAAGCTCAGAGTTGTTGCCGATGATGACCTCGGACCTCTTGTCGCCGGCCCGCCGTTCGACGCGGAGCATCCGATAATTGCCCGCCGCCGCTTCGTGAATTGGAACCGTCCAGTGGCCGTGCTCCGTGTAAATGGCAAAAGCCCAGAGGTGCTGGCCGTCCGGTCGCTCGACTTCCGCCCACTGTTCCGCGCCAGGGTAATCAAATTTCACCCCTTCGAGCCGAAGGTGGAATGCGGGTTCGGATTTCTCCGCAGCCCACAGTTGGGGAAACTTTGCCAGCAGGACGATTAACAGGGCCCAAGCGCGAGAATTCATGTCCGTTGGTGTTTGCTCGTGGCGTCGCCAACCGGGTCGCTTGCCAGCCGAGGTTTGGTCTGACCATTCGATGAGCGCATAAGTTGTCTGCGGGTTCCGCTGCGCCTAAGATAGCCCGTCCTCTCACCCACACAAGGCTTTGTGTCCAGCATCCGGCGGGCATTCGTCGGCACGCTACCGAATCCAATCAACACGCGGTCCGCCCTGGACCCCCAACCGATTCAACCGCTGCGAAAAACAATGAATAATGACGCAGACGGGCCATCCCCAAGGGCCAGTCACGGGCAGCGAAATGCAATGGCGGGATCCTCGGACCGGACGAGAAACCCGTTGCAGTAACGACCCGCGCCGAGCGCCCCCACGCCAACGCCCCCGCCAATGGCCGGTCAACGCCGTTTCTGCGGGCCGCACGTGGTTAGCAAATCCCGGCGTTGGGGCTGCGCGCACCAGGCCGCGCCAAAGGTCATTCCCCGGTGGGAGGTTGCTTCGCTCTGACAGCCGCATAACTTCAAGCAATGGCCGTATTTGATTTTCAATTAAACGGTTTTTCCGGACGCTGTTACCTTATCGTTATGAAGGCCTGCTATTTCCTCCTAGCTGCAATCGCCATGACTTCCGGTTGTGCCACAATCCATACGGAAACCCACCAAACATCCGGGGGCGAAACAGCAACCCTCGAGGTGGAAAGAGCGTGGCCCAGATTTCTTTCCTGGGGAGTCTTGATGATGCCGGCCCGGAATGCGCATTTCGAAGTTCCGAGCGGCATGGGCGCCGCGCCGGTGCGACCGGCCACCAACGGCATCTACTACGTGTTTGCCTTGGTGTGGAAGGATGGCGATTTGCCGACTTCAGTCACCGTCGCAGATGTCACCGACGCCCGGGCGGTGATTTTGGTGAATGATCCAGCCCCGCAGTTGACCAACTCCACCTGGGGCGGCAGGTCAGCCATCCTGCCGCTCAACGATTCGCATCTGAATTGGCTGCAGTCCACGGAGGACGCCGTTCGGATTTATCGGTTCAATGTGGCGACGATTTCCGGCCACGAATTTCAGCTCGATCAGGCCGTGACGTATTCCTCGCGCTACACGGCGTTCTTAAAACGTTGCTTGATCAAACATCCGCCCCCGCCTCGGCCTCAGCGATGATCTGGGAATTCGCACCGCCCACTCGGCGGATCTTCCCGCTTGCGCAGATGCCACAGACGCTGCTCCAACTTCGTTATTCATTTTCCAACTCATTCTCGTTAACAGACTCAAAGCCAATAATCTGCAACTCTATCAACCTCTTGAAGAACCGCATGAATACCTCGTCGAACCGGTCATGAAGACAAAACATCTCTTCGGTTTGGTTACCGCAGTTGCACTCACTGGGTTCGCCGCCT
>JADLHS010000111.1 GCA_020848635.1 Limisphaerales bacterium | reverse complement strand
TCGCTGGCACTGGCGGTGTGTCACTTGGTCGTTCAACGCCCTGTGGCCACCAGAACGGCAGCTTGCCGCGATGGGTCGGGCGATCCGACCAGACATGCACCTCGCGCACGGGACCGATGGCGCCGTCAGCGAGCCATTCGTTGATGAAGCGATTGCCCTCGAAAGCCATGCCCTGATTACCCATCTGCGTGGCCACCTTGGCTTCCCGCGCTGCCAGCGTCACCAGACGCGCTTCTTTCACGGTACGGGTGAGCGGCTTTTCACAATAGACATGCCGGCCCAGCTTGAGGGCCATCATGGTCACCGGGGCGTGATTGTGGTCTGGCGTGGCCACCACCACCGCGTCCAGGGTTTTCTCGGTCTCGAACATTTTGCGATAATCCCGGTAGTGTTTTGCCGCCGGAAACTTCGTGCCGAGCCGGTTGACCCGGTCTTCATCCACGTCGCAAAGCGCGAACACGTTCACGTCTTCGGCGGTCACGATTTGATCGAGGTCGGCGTTGCCCTGTCCGCCCAGACCAACAAAGGCAATGTTCAGTTTCTCATTGGGCGATAACCGGCGCGGCGCTCCCGATGCGCGGCGGGTTTGGAGCAAAAGATTCCCCGCGGCAAGGGCAGAGGCAGCTTTGGTTGTATCGGCCAAAAAACGGCGACGCGTAATGGGTGTAGGCGAGGTTGACATGGGCGAAGCGTTCCAAAGAAATCGGCAGGTGGCAAGGCAGGGAATTTCCGGCAACGGATGACCGGCGCATCCGCCAACTACCCCAGCAAGCGAACCTGCCGGAGCGCGGCAGTGTGCGGAGCACCAGCCGCAGCACATCGCCAGACACGGACGGCTCAGGCCTATTCCGACCAGCCAGCCCAACGCAGCTGCGGCGGCGGGCTGCGACAGCCGCGCTCCCGGGCTGTGTCGAGATGCACCCACGGACGACCCACACCAAAAAACTCGCCTCGGGTGTACGCGGACCAATGCTTGAGCTATCAGACTTCGGCTGGTTGGTCCTGGCGTTTCAGTTTGGGATTTGGAATGAACCTCCCACGTGACCGCAATGCCGCCTTTGCTTAAAGATGATTCACGTTCATTTCGGCGGCAAATTCCTCTCGACAAAACACTTTGCCAAGCCGAAAGTCGAATCCATGGAGCCTGCTAGACTGCAAACTCGCGGTTCAATATAAGGTTCGGCATGACCTCACCCATTCCATTACGACACGATCGTCCGAGTTTTCTGGGCAGAAGAGTTCGCATTTCTCTCCGGTATTTTGCGGCGCTGGTGTTCATTCCGCAGTTGGTTCTTAGTATTGGCTTACTGATCGCACGGCATGTCGAGTGGGTTTACCTCGTAATAACGATTCCACTCGTTGTTTATTGCGCACCCGTCGCGTTGCTTTTTGGGGACACCCATTTCATGACGCACGCCACGCTTTGCCCAGCCGATTTGACCGGCTGGGCATTAGTCGTCGCGTTTTACGGTGTAACGGCTCTGGTCATTGCCACGCTTCATATTCGGATTGCCAGACGCAGAGGGAATGCCGAACAAGCCCTGCAGCGCCGCCCCGCTGTGCAGTCGGACGGTTCAGGTAATTTGTCAGCGACTGTTGCAGCCGACCGGGCGTTTCCGGCGGCGCTCGCTGGGTCGTTGGGCTATATGACACGTCACCGAATCTTGCTCGCGTTGAGGCCGGTCGTCTCGGTTTTGCTGGCTATCCTGGCGTGGGTAGCTTCGATGTCGTTCACGTTGCTTTTTCCAGAGGTGCAGGGTGGCAAGTTTCTATCGGATCGGGGATTCTTTATCGCAGCCCCACTGTTTCTTTGCTTCCTGCTTCTTATTGCCTTTCTCCTGCGCTTGCGCTGGTGGGACGCTCTTGCACCAGCGATCATTCCCATTTTGATCATCGCCGACCCGCCATCCTCCTATTGGGCCATCAGGGTGTGGTTGGCGTTTATCGCCCCGTTTGCGGTCAGCGCTTGCTTTGCCGAACTGCTCCACTGGAGAAGGAGGCAGCTGGTAGCAGATACCACGGCTCAAACATGAACGGACAGCCAAATCTGGTGATAAACTGCAGATTCAGGCGCACCAATTACTGCTAATAGTCCCAGAAATCCCTGCAAGCATTGGGCGCGGCCAGGCGGCTCGTAAACAAGTGCCACCCGCTTGCTCAAGAACTGTCCGGGTGGGGTCGGATTTGAAACCAGATCGTGGAGCTCGAAAGCTACTTCTCTGGAAATTCGAGGACGAGACCGACGACGAGGATCAAATCCTGCCGGTTTCCGGCCGGCCCTGGCTCAATAATAATACCGTGTGTCCGGGCTGGGCCCGCCGATGGCCCGCATCCGGATCTGGGACTTCGGGCGGACGATGACGCTCCCGTCGGCCTGGCCAACCAGTTGGTCCGCCGTGATCGCCCAGCTCCAAAGGGGTTTGCTTTGCGTTCCCCCGTCAAAGCGACCGAGATGCCCGAGGTCCCATAGCTTGGTACCGGGAGTGTCACTAACGCGATGCGTGATGAAAGCCCGATGGCTGTCCAGTTCGGCGGTCTTTGTTGGCCAAGCCGGTTCATTCTCGGCGGCGTTGGCGCTGACCGCACCTTGGGCGTTGACAAATTTCATGGCGGGCGACGCGGTGAAATTGGCCAGCCACATGTAGGGCGTAAACACCATGGAAGCCGTGGTGTCCCAACCGCCGTAATCCTTCGTGGTGCTGTCGGCAAAATTCGCTTGGTCCACATAGTTCAACCAGGTCCGTCCGACGCTGCTGGCAGTGATGGGACAGATGAGGATTTTGGTGTTCCGGACGTAGCTGCCACGCATCGCGTTCACGATGCTTTGCGTGCCGGTGCCGGTGGTGCGGTGGTAATCCGGGCTGAGATCATCATGTTTCGGAAATTTGCCGCCGAAATCATCCGCATACATGATTTGACTCAGGTATTGCTGCTTGAGGTTGCTCAGGCAAACGGCGCGCTGACCGCTATATTTGGCCTTGCCCAAAGCCGGCAGGAGCATGGCGGCGAGGATGGCAATGATGGCGATCACCACCAATAACTCGATCAGGGTGAATCCGTCGC
>JADLHS010000110.1 GCA_020848635.1 Limisphaerales bacterium | reverse complement strand
TCAACCGAACGAACTTCCGCCGGCACAAACGAATGGATGCGCGTGTCAATGGGAATCACCCGCAGTCCTGCTGCCTGCGCCAGATCCATGGCTCGCAAATTTTGCGCCGCTGTGAACGTGCCGTTCGCCGGCACGATGATATCAATACCGGCTTCCGCAATTTCCCGGTAACGCGCATCGTTCACCGCTTGGGGAGGCGGGCCGGGGTAGGCCACAACGACAAACTCGCGCCACACTTCCATCCTGGGCGAGGGTGCGGCCGTGCGCCCATCGCGGCTCGCCGCGACACAACCTCCGAGAACCAGGCTTAACAGGCCCCAGCCGGCGAGCCAGGCAGTCGCACGCGATTTCATCGCGCCCCTCCGTTCCGAGGCAGGGTCACTTTTCGTATCGGCGGCTTCGGCGTTTTAGTCGCGCCAACGACATCCCGGACGGCTTCGAGATATTTCATCCCGTGAACGTTGTCCGGTTCGAGATAACTGCCTTCAGTCCATTCGTTCCAGGCATTGATATTCAGGATGCGCGGGCTTTGAGGGTCGGCCAGCAGTCGCTGTTTAGTCAGCGCCAGCGCCTCCTTAAACCGTTCCGGTGTGTTGCCGCTCATCGTGTTCATGAACGGATAACCGAAATTGCCATACTCATCGTCGAGAGGAGTGCGGGGCCGGTTTCGAAGCGGTTGAATGGGATGTTTGACATGGTGAAAAGGTGGCGAGCCATCAGAGCAGCATGAGGCTGAGCAGGAGCACGACCGCGATGCCGGTGAGGCCGGCAACGGCGCTGGCGACGGTGATGAGACAGTAACCCTGCGCCACGGTCATGCGCGACAACTGGGCGATGACCCAGAAGAAACTGTCGTTGGCGTGTGAGACCATCATCCCACCGGAGGCGATGGCCAGGGTGGTCAGCGCCGGGCCGAAACCCGTGGCCAGCCCCATTGAAGGTAGCAGGGGCGAAATCAACGAGGCCGTGGTGATCATCGCCACCGTGGAGGAGCCGATGGCAGTCTTGAGACCAGCAGCGACGATGAAGGGAAGGAGAATGTTCCACCGGCCCAGATCAAGCGAAGCAAGACCGTCCCCCAAGAGCTTGGCCAGCGGCGTCTCACGCAATACGCTGCCGAACGCGCCACCCGCCGCCGTGATGAGGATGATGGTGCCGGCATCGCGCAAACCGTCGCCGCACCAGGAACTGAAAGTCTCGCACCCATGCCGCCGGACGACGAACCAGGCCAGCAGCACGCCGAGCGCGAGGGCCGTATTCGGCTCACCCAACAGGCCGAGTCCGGCGCGGCGCACCCCATCCCCCAGCGGACGTCCCGGAAAGTCGGCCACGGACTTCGCCGCGATGAACAGCACGGGGAACAGAATGGGCGAAAACGCGGCAAACGCGCCGTGGGCAGGCCTGGCTTCGGCCTGACTGGCGATGGGTGGCGACGGCACGCCCTGGTTCGGATCAATGAATATTCGCCGGCCCGCGAACTGCGCGTAAGCGAGCGTAGTCACCACCACCGGCACGACCACCAGCAGGCCGAGCAAGATAACCGTGCCCATATCCGCGCGCAGTTCCCCCGCCACGGCAAGCGGCCCCGGCGTGGGCGGCACCAGGCAATGCGTGGCGTACAAGCCCATGCTCAGGGCGACCGCAAAGGTCGCGAGCGACAGGCCGGTCTGGCGGGCCAGTGAGCGGTTGAGCGGCGAGAGGATGACATAGCCCGAATCGCAAAAGACCGGAATCGAAACGAGGGCACCGGTGCAAGACATGGCGAGCACAGCGCGTTTCCGGCCGATGAGCCTGAGCATCATTTCACCCAGGACGAGCGCGCAACCGCTCTTTTCCAACACGATGCCGATGATGCAGCCGCAAGCGATGACGATGCCGATGTAGCCCACCGTTTTGCCGAACCCGCCGGTGAGTGCGGTGATGGTTTGGGCCGGGCTTAAGCCGCCACACAACCCCATGCCGTAGGCCGTGATCAGGAGCGCGAGAAACGGATGCAGTTTGAACCGCGTGGTCGCCACCACGATAAAAGCAATCGCAACCACCAGCGCGCCAAACAGGAAGGGACCGGTCAACATGTGGTGCATGATACGCGCATAGCCAGTTTGATCCACGCCCGATTCATGACCCGTTGGTTCCGCGCAAAGCCCGGAAGAATAACGCCGGAGCCGAGGGCGTGAACTGGCCTGCTTCCTGCACCAGATTCGTCTGCGTCACTGGCGGCAGCGGCTGCCAGCCACCGCCTGCCACATTCGTTGTCCATTGTAGTTCAATGGAGCTATTCGGCGGCGCGTATTGCAGGAGCAAGACCTGATTGCTCGGGGCGCGCAAAGCTTCCAGCAGCGGCTCCTCCCCCACAACCACGACGCGTCCAGATAATCCGTAGGCGTTCGTCACCACTGAGCCGTCGAATCGCTGCGCCGCCACATCAGGCAACGTGAGCCACACAAAGGCCGAGCTTTGGTTCGAGAATGTGGTGAAGCCCAACGTCGCGGCGTTGGTGGACAGGCGCAACGTGTGGTTGGTTTGGAACTCCAAACTCACCTCCAGCAATCCAGTGCCGGGCTGATGGAACAACGGCGCGGCGGCCACCTGCTGCGGGTTGATGAGCAGTGTCGCATTGGTGAACCGCTCCGCCGGATAGGTCGCCTGGAACACCACGTTGCTCAACGCGACCGTGGCCAGCAATTCCACCGGCACTGACACCCTATCGCCCGCGCGGACGACCGCGCGGCCCAGACTCACCTGGACGCAATCGGGCACGGTGACCAAAAAGCTTTGCGTGGCCGTCAAGGGTGGCGTGCCGTGGTCGCTGACTTGGACGATGACGATATTCGTGGTGCCGCCTTGCGCGCAGGCGGGCACCCAGAAGAACACGGCATTGGTGGAAGAAAGATTTTGGATACACGCCCCGGCGGGCGCGGACAGCAGGCTGAACTCCAACTCCTCGCCCGGCAACACGAAGTCGCGGGCGAAGTTGGTGAGCACGAGCGCCTGATTGGCCTCCACCACCTGATCGGCAATCGGCTCCAGCACGGGCGGCGCATTGGTCTTCAGGATCGTGAAGTAATCATTGGTCGTGCCTGTCGAAGTGATGAATTTCGCGTCCAGCCGGTCCCCGGCAATGTCCAACACGAGGGAACCTAACTGCTGCAGGGCAATGTGCATCACCGGATGATTGAATGAGCCGCCACCTTCCAGCACACCCGAACACCCGACTACGGCATAAACTGTTCCTTGATGCGCGATAGGACCGCCCGCAGGTTTGCGATAAACTCCTGTATCGTCTTCACGTCCGCTGCCCGCATCCAACACGTTGGTCGTAGAAAGAGTGGGGGAGAAATCGTAATGGCGGGTCAAGAAGCGGGACCGTTCG
>JADLHS010000109.1 GCA_020848635.1 Limisphaerales bacterium | reverse complement strand
GGCACCGCCGCAGGGGCGTTTGCGTACACGATCCCGGGCGGCTGGACCAGCGGCACCTACACTGCGCGGTGTGCGGGTTGGACGGGCACTCCCGGAACCAGCACCTGGCTGAACAGCTATGACCGCAACTTCACGGTGGAGCCGACCGCGCCGACCCTCTCCGGCCGAATCGCGTTTCATCGGGACAGTGATAATCTCTCGCTCCACGCCCCCGCAAGCGCGGACGATGGTCATGTATTCACCCTTCAATTGGACAACGCCTCGGTGGTGCGAAGGACGGCCGATCTTGGCTTGGGCAACTGCCTAAACCCGCATTTCTCTCCCGATGGCGCCCGGCTGACGTTCATGGCCATTCCGTCCGGGCAACCGCTGCTGTGGGCCAACATGCGGATCTATCTCCTCGACCTGGCCGAGGGCAGTCCGCTTGTTGAGCTTGGTTTTGGCCAGGACCCGAAGTTTTCGGCCGATGGGCAGCGGATTGTCTTCAAGACCTCAGATGGTCAACTCCATGTGATCAATACGGACGGAACCTCCGGCCATGCAATCACCTCGGGAGGGGCTGAGAAGTCCGGCCCCAATTACCCGCCCACGCCCGAGGATGAGCGGATCGTCTATTGGAACACGACGAGCGCGGGTGCGACGAGATACGGAGACATTGCTTGGCGACTGCCCGGTGGCATCGAGGAGACGCTGGTGCATGGAACAGCCGAACGTTATTGTTATTACCCCGTCTGGCGCGACGCCGGGCGGATTCTCTTCACCATTTCGGAGGGCAATGACAACCTATACGAATACACGACAGCGCTCGGAAGCTACGCTGCATTGACGGCCTTGAACAGCGCAGCGGACGAATCCGACCCCTTCCCGGCAGGAGATTTGGTCGGGTTTTCGAGCACACGATCCGCGAATGGCGGCGGAGGCTACGATCTTTACCTCGCCAAATCTGACGGCTCGGGCCTCCAAAACCTCGCCGCCGCCAATAGTTCCTTGCACGAATTGGGCGGTGCGTTTTCGCCGTTCACGAATGCGCGAAAAGTGGCATTGCTGGCTCCGGTCAACGGGGCGCAGTTGACTGCGGGCAGTTCGACGATCTTCACGGCGCGATTATGGTCAAATGGCGCGGTCTGGATGGGTGCGGCGCCCAACGTGGTCTGGCAAGGTCCTGGCGGAATCGAGTTCCCCGGCCTGCATGACGATGGGATTGACGGAGATCTGTCGCCCGGCGACGGAATCTATTCGCTCAGCGCGAACCTTCCCCCGCAAGCGGGCAGCTACACCGTGTTCGCCACGGCGGACGCAATTGACGGCGAAATGCTGCTCCAGGTTCGCTCGGCGAATTCAACGGTTAACCTGGCCGCCGTTCGACTTGATTCCATGCGCGTGGGAAAGAATCTCATCCTCTCCTGGCCGACGAATGTCATTGGCTTCAAACTGGAGAGCACGTTGGCGCTGACCAACTCAGTATGGTCTGAGCTTGCGACGGCACCCCTCATTGTTGGGGACCGATACACGGTCACAAACAGGATAACCGAGGAAGCCCGGTTCTACCGCCTCCGGTGGCCATAACCGATCACTGTCTTCCGACGTTGGCCCGCCGCCGCCTGCCCGGATCATTTCTTCCGGGTGGCCCGTTCCCAGAGCCAGACGATGTCGGCATTTTTTGGCGTTGCGCCACCCACGATTTCACCACCGCGTTTCAGCACAGGACGGGTTCGCGGATCAATCCATTTCCGAATTTCCGAGTGACCATCGGCGAAGGACAACCCGCCGGCGTTGCCGTGGTAGGCCGCCGGGAAGTCGATTACCTCGGTCTTCTGTGGGTCCGGATAACCGTCCATGCGTAGGACCCAAAAACCGTCGTTGATGCTGTCTTCCCGTTCGTCGAGCAGCACGAAAGTGTTGGCCGGGCCCGGCGTCGTCATATCGCCGAGTTTTCGATACACCCGCCATTCCGGGCCCCAGCCGCCGTCGTTGCCCTGATTGCCACCACACCAGATACTCATGGACATGCTCCGAATCCGGGGCTTCATCTCCGTCCCAACTTTGACCGTGCTTAGGTCAGCCGGGCATCGCCAGATGCCGGGGTTTTTGCCGCAATAAGTCCACAGGGGACTTTTCACCAAGTTCGCATTGATATCCCAATTTTCCGGGTTGGCCGAATTGTCGAGAATCCCGGTTACCCAGGCGTAAGGCGCCATGGGGCCGCCAGTGGGCGCATAGGCGAACGGCAGCTTGTCCTCATTGTCATCAATGTACATTCGCCAGGCGACCAGCAGTTGCCGGTGGTTGTTCATGCACTGAATGCCCTGTGCCTTGACTTTGGCCCGGCTCAAGGCCGGCAGCAACATGGCCGCCAGAATGGCGATGATCGCGATGACGACCAGCAGCTCGATCAACGTGAAGCCGCTGCGGGAACGGCGACCAAAATGATTCCGGTCTTTCATATTGCCTTCAATGGGCGGGGCTGTAAAACAACTGCGCACGACCGGCAGCCGCCTGCGGCCAGCCGTGCGCGGCTCGAATTGCACTAGGGTTTGACTAGTCGGTAGAACCGCTGGGGCGACGATACCGGGCCGTAGAAGTAATAGGTTCCGGGACCGACCGCCGAGGGGGAGTTGACCACATTCACCCAACTGTTGGTATCAGCAACATTGGTGGTGGATTGGAGCAGATATCCGGCCGGCATCGTCGGCCAGGAGATTTCAATGGCCGGCTTGGGCGACGCGAGACTCGGCGCGGACGGCGTCACGCCAGAAACGGGACGCCAGTCCAAATCGTTGACGGCCACAACTCCCCGGGTCAGGGACATCCGATCGATTTTGCCCACGAACGGGTTAACCCCGGAGCCATACTCGGGCCAGTCCCACACTTCCATTCCCATGTGAAAATACGCTTGCGGCCCATTAACATTCACCCCGTTTGTGTACGTGACGATATCCCTCACAATGCCATCAATGCAAAAACGGACCTCCACACCGTCTTCATGCACCACGGCAATATGGTGCCACATACCATCGTCCACAACCTTCGCACTGGATGTCATATCCAGGATTCCGTAGGTCGTCAGCGCAATCGAGCGATCCCCCAGGATCGCAATGTTGGCTTTCATTCCGGGACCGTTGTTATCGAAGAGCGTCGCCCTTGCCCCCGGCTGCTCGCCGAATTTCACCCAGCATTGGAATGTGAAACTTCGGTTGGTGCCCGTGATCGGGTCCGTCACATCAATGGCCAAGCCCGGATCCTCCACATGAATCCGATTCCCAGTATAATCTCCGACGACACTGGCGAAGGCGATGGAGTAATCACCAGCCAGACCGCTGGGCGTGTCCGTTGAAAACGTGGGTGCGGAATCGGCCACGAGTTCCATCCCCAAGGTTCCGGGGAGTGTATTCACCGAGCTGGCGATGTTGGTGCCAGAGCCTTCGTTGAACGGAAAGTTAAAGAGCACGGTTTGAGCGGAGGCGGAAACCGCAGCGAGACAGATGGCCAGCCAGAGAGCCTGACTCAGCTTCCCCCGGCCTGGTGTGCGTGATTTGCAATCGGGCATTTTTGTTTTCATTTGTTTGTTCGGAGTGGGTGGTTTTAGTTTGTTCAATTGGTTCTACGGTCGTC
>JADLHS010000108.1 GCA_020848635.1 Limisphaerales bacterium | reverse complement strand
TTCTGTCCCCGCTCGCAATAGTAGACGGCCCACGGTCCACGGGCTTCATGGTCGAGCACCAGGCGCCCGTGAGGTCGGCCACCGGTTAGTGAGTAGGCTGAAGCATCCACGCCGAGGGCGGTTAGTTCTGCCTGCAGTTGTGCACCAGTCACGCTTCATTATACGCACCGGTGTGGGTAGCGAAAACTCAATCGGATCGCGGCTTATGGCTACCGTTTCCAAAATGCGCCAACGGCTTCCCCAAGCCCGGACAAATGCCGGACCCGAACGTATCGCCACCAGGGCGGAAACAACCGGCGGTAGCGCACTTCATTGAAGCGCGCATCAATGAGCAGCACCACACCGCGATCGCTTTCCGAACGGATGACTCGCCCGACGGCCTGGAGCACCCGGTTCATGCCGGGAAACATGTAGGCGTATTCAAACCCCGCCGCGCTTTGCGGTTGGAAGTAGTCCCGAATCAGATCGCGTTCGACACAAAGCTGCGGCAGTCCCACGCCGACGATGACCGCCCCAATCAGACGTTCACCGACCAGATCAATGCCTTCGCCGAAAATTCCGCCCAGCAC
The DNA here is from genome assembly GCA_020848635.1 of Limisphaerales bacterium. Lineage (GTDB taxonomy): Bacteria > Verrucomicrobiota > Verrucomicrobiia > Limisphaerales > JADLHS01 > JADLHS01. The sequence goes on along the minus strand of JADLHS010000108.1, from coordinate 4,326 downwards.
GGCGAAGCCGACGAGGGTTTCACCATGCTCCACGGAGAAGGCCGCCAGGAAGACATCGCGTTCCGCTTCGGTCATGCCGGGCCGTTGCACGAGTACCGGGAGCGATGGATGACATACCTGAAATTTCCGGAGCACATCATTGAGATACTGATACGAGGGGAAATAAACGAAGTAGTTGCCGCGGCGACCGCTCACCAACGATCCGATGGCTGCCACCACGTCTCCCAGTGATTCGGCCCGGCCCTTGAAATGGGTTTGAATCCGGTCGTGAATCAGCACCGTGAGGTTTTCAGCGGGGAAAGGCGAGGCCAATTGGAGCACGGGATCTTCCGGAGCGCCGCCCAGCAGGGTGCGATAATAGTCCATCGGCGTGAGCGTGGCGGAGAAGAAGATGGCCGTCTTGCCCCGGGCCAGTGCTTGCCGGAGCAACAGCGAGGGGTCCAAGCAAAACAGGCGAACCTTTGGTTCTGACGCATTCTCGATGATGGTCACGAACCGCTCATCATAAACTTCGGCCGTGCGCCGGAATGAATGCAGCCGGAAATACAGCGCGAGCAGGGCTTCGCGAAATTCGGCCGGCTGGTTTTTGACCAGCCAACGCTCGGCCTCATCCAGCGTGGCTTCCAGTGGCTCAATTATGCTCTCCGGAAACTCCAGGCTCGTGCTCACGCCTTCGCACTGCTCCCGGATCGTCGCAGCCTGCACCGGGAACAAATTGAGTTCGACTGAGGAATCCGAAGCCTCAACCGGTTCTTCGTCCGGCTCAGTGGCGTGCCCCAGTTTCCGCATCGCCGCATGCAATTGAGACAGGGCTTTGGAGCAACGTGGGGCGGCCTTCTTGATGGCGCGCTTCACGTCCAGAAGTTCCCGACCCTCGAGGTCGGCGGAGAACATGTCACGGGCTCGGTCCACCAGGTTATGGGCTTCATCGACGAGGAATCCGTAGGCGCCGCCATCCTCGGCGAAGAAACGGCGCAGGTAAACCTGGGGATCAAAGACGTAATTGTAGTCGCAAATGACGGCATCGGCCCAGACCGACACGTCCAACGACAATTCGAAGGGGCAGACCTGATGTTTCTGACCGACGGATTCGAGCACCGGACGCGTGATTTCATCCTGTTCCAAGGCTTCGCGGATCGCGGGTTTAACGCGGTCGTAATAACCGCGGGCCAAGGGACACGTCAGCGGATCACAAGGATGACCGTCGCGAACACAGACTTTCTCTTTCGCCGTGAGCGTAACAGCGCGCAGCTTCAATCCCGCCCGGCGCAGATCAACCAACGCTTTCTCGGCAATGGCCCGCCCGACCGTGCGGGCCGTCAGGTAAAAGATGCGTTCGAGTTTTCCTTCCCCGAGCGCTTTGACTGCCGGGAACAACGTGGAGATGGTTTTCCCGATGCCGGTGGGCGCCGCGAGAAATAACCGGCCACCGTTCGCCAAGACGCGATAGGCGGCCACGGCCAGTTCCCGCTGCCCGGGGCGATATTGCGGAAAAGGGAAAGCCAGTGCTGCGATGGAGGCATCCCGAGCGAGACACCAATGATGACGCTCTTGCAGCCAGGCCAAATACTCGGCCGTGGTCGTGGCGAAGTAGTCAGACAGTTCGGCAAAGGAAAAAGTCTGATGAAACTCGGTGACTTTGCCGGCGGGTAATTCCAGATACACAAGTTGAAGAACGAGCTCCTTCAAGGCGTTCTCGCACGCATGCATGAAGCCATAGAATTTGGCCTGCGCCCAGTGCAGCGGATCAGCTTCATGATCCCAAGATGCCGAGACGGTCTTTATTTCCTCCAGCAAGACGCGTTCGGACGTGATGAGCAAACCATCAATCCGCCCGCGGATCTGCAGGGTGAATTCATCCACCTCCACCTGGTGCTCAACCGGAAGTTCGGTCAGATACCCGGTCGGCCGTGAGCGCTGAATTTTCTGATGGCCACGCATGCCGGCGAGGGCCCGGTCGGATCCGACAAACTCACGTTCGCCGCCCAGATCCCCCCGCCGCAGGACAAACTCCACCAAGTCGCGCACGGAAACCGTGTGAACCGGCTTTTCGGACGGGACTTTCACGGTTGTTGCCAGTCCGCACCCAGGAAAGGAAGCATCGCCTCGGGTTCCTTCTTTGCAGCTGGAGCGCTAGGGTCTGGCGTTGCGAAAGGCAGGGTGCGACGGGCCTTGGCCTGCATGAAGTGGGTCACCGTTTCCAGATCGGCATCCCGCATTTCCACATCGTAGGCCTGGACTAAAGACTTTGTCCGCTCGCCGATCCAAGCGACAAACCCTTCGGTATCGCCCTCAAACAACTTCATCAAAACCAAATCCACACCACTTTGATTCACTACAAGGGTGGCGATCGCTCCAATTCGTCCATGCAACCATCCATGCGGCATGGTGGTTGATCCCGAAACAGGATTCAGCGCATACCAAAGCAGGCGAACCAAGGCGGCGCGTAAATGAACCACACCACCACCGAATGGTCCGAAACCCTGCCAGCCGAGAGCTGGCGTTTCGTTAATCGCCATCTCCAGCGTCTGGCCGGTACAGCGCCAGACCAGAAGGCGGGGAGTAGCAGGCCAGACACCGGCCCGATTGAACTTGGGTTTTAGCGCCCGCAACAATTCAGCTTCCCGGGCGAGCGCTGCGATCTCATCCGCGCATTCCTGCAATTCAATCCGCACCACCTGCCGCAACAAACGCAGATGGCGGCGCCCCATCCGATCCGGATTGGCCACCCGATAATGGCTCAGCCGTTGCCGCAGGCTTTTGGCTTTCCCAACGTAGAGAACCACCTCAGCCGCGTCCTGCATCAGGTAAACGCCGGGGCAGGCGGGCAGTTGCCGGAAAAACTCCGCGCCCAACCGCTCAACGAGCGGTCGCGGATCGAGAAACAGCAATGTCTGTGACGCCGGCACGAGGCTATTTAACGCGAATGACCCGGCCAACGGAAGTCTAACGGTGTGATGTCCTTTTCCCCGCGGCATGAAGATGGCAACGGATGGCCGTTTTCCCCGATCGCCTATTGAACTCCTGCCGACATTAGTGCTTTTTCGCTTGCCATTGTTGCCCAACCCTGACTGAAGTTCTATTGCCGCATGACACAGCCCGATCAGGAATGCTTCGATGGTCAAAAGCACCGGGCTAAGTTTTACGCTACCCATTGGAGTGTGGTGCTGGAAGCTGGACAGTCCGATCTGGCTGGTGCGGCGGCGGCCTGATTCACAGTGGGAATTGCCCTGAGGTAAGCTTGCCGGGCGCGAGACCGATCGAGTTTGCCGCCGGTTGCCGCAGCGGCGGATTGACATCCCGTAGTCCAAGACCACTCAGAATTACAACGATGAAGGACTACGTCATGCAAGCACTGCGTTGGCTGGCGTTGGCAATAATCGCGGAGTCGACCGCCGATTCCAATTCCTACGGTTTTCGCCGCGATTGCTCCACCGCGGACGCCCTGCAACAAGGTTTCAACACCCGGTCTTGGGACGGCGCAGCGGCGGGGTAATCCTGCCGCGTGATCACGATCTCATCGAACGGAAACTCCAGCCAAACAGCATCCGCATCAAGCTCGGCCAATTGGGCGCCTCGTCCTTGCATGGCAAAGCCTTCACTTAGCATTGGAATTGCAGACCCGTTCCTGTTTAACTCGGCGGAGGAATCGGGGTGCCTGGGCCGGGGCGAGGATCCACTGGGAACAACAGCCATGGCTAAACGTGCCGCATCTGAAATCGCTCCGCCAACCCCAACGCCTCTGCAGGTTAAAGTTTTATGAATCTACAGCCAACGACATTGCACCGCGCACAACGACTTCTTGCCGCGGCGATGGTAATACAGGCGTTCAGCGGTGGCCCCTTGGTTTTGCTGAGGGGCTGGTCGGCTCCAACCCCTGAACCCAGGATTGAGCAACCCAGCGGCAATGGAAAGTTGCTGCGCAGTGAAAAATGGCAGCCATTTGATGCGCGGACGACCCCGGGAGATTTTTTTGTTTCACCCGCTGGCAACGACAATTGGTCCGGGCGGCTGGCGGCGCCAAATGCGACCAACACCGATGGCCCCTTTGCGACGATAACGCGGGCCAAACGGGCGGTTCGTGAATTGAAAGCCAGCGTTTTTCAGCCGAAAGAAAAAGCGATTGATCCGCGCTATGTGGGCACGGCGTATCCGTACGGAAAAGGCAAGGACATCGTGGTATTTATTCGTCAGGGGTTCTATTCGCTGAGCGAGCCGCTGCTCTTCACGTCCGAGGATGGCGGCGAGCGGGTCGAAACGACGCTGCCTTCGGGCGCATTTGAATGGCACCACTTGCGCGACAACTATGTAACCTATTCCGCTTAT
>JADLHS010000107.1 GCA_020848635.1 Limisphaerales bacterium | reverse complement strand
GTCAGACTGTCACCGCCGGCATCGTCAGCGCCAAAGGCCGGGGCGGCATGGGCATTGTGGACTATGAGGATTTCATCCAGACCGATGCCTCAATCAACCCCGGCAACAGCGGCGGCGCGCTCGTGGACGCGGAAGGCCGATTGGTGGGCATTAACACGGCCATCCTCAGCCGCACCGGCGGCAACCAGGGTGTCGGATTTGCAGTGCCCATCAACCTGGCGCGCTCCGTGATGGAACGGCTCGTCACTGACGGTAAAGTCACCCGCGGCTATTTGGGGGTCATGATCCAGCCGGTCACGGAGGATTTGGCCAAGGAATTCAAGTTGAAGGACCAATCCGGCGCGCTGGTCGGTGAAGTTACGCCCAATTCCCCCGCCGACGAAGCCGGCCTCAAGGAAGGCGACGTGGTAGTGGAATTTAAAGGGAAGAAAGTCGCCGACAGCCGGCAATTCCGCCTGATGGTAGCCCAGACAGCGCCCGGTACAAAAGTGACCGTCAAAGTCATGCGGGACGGCATGGAGAAGACTTGCGCCGCCAAACTCGGTGAGTTGTCGGCTGACATGCTTGCCAAAGCGGGTGGGGAAACTCGTCGTGGCCGGGGCGAGAGTGATCGGCGCGATGCGCTGCGCGGCGCGGAAGTGGCCGACCTGGACACGCGCACGCGCAGCCAGTTTGAAATCCCCACCGGGATGCGCGGCGCCGTGATCGCCACTGTGGCCCCCGATTCCGCCGCCGCCGAAGCCGGGCTGCGCCCCGGCGATGTGATCGTTGAAGTGAACCGTCGCCGCGTAACCAACGCCAATGACGCCTTGGAATTGAGCAGTCAAAACAAAGACGCCCGGCTATTGCTGCGCGTCTGGCGCGATGGCGGGAGTCGCTATGTGGTGATTGATACCGCACAATCCAACTGAAACGAGAGTGGCGTGTTGAGCATGCAGCGACGAACCAAGCGACCTTGTATTCGGAACATCGAACGCGAGCGCTTTCATACCTGCATCGGTTTCAAACCAGACTTCAGCCGAAGCCAACCGGCCATTCCTCCCTGCAAGCCAGGCGGGATCGAACTGGCGACGGTGCGCCAGCTTCCTCCGTGGGGACGGGCGGACGCACCGCCAGGATTTAGGGAATGAGGTTGCAAAATCGCCGCCGCCCGTTCAGTTTTAATCCGCTGGAATGAGGCTGCTTGGCTACTCCATTCCTGACGGACGCCAGGCGTGCGCAGCTCGCTCCAATTCTGTCCGTAATCCTTCGAGATGCATGGGGGAAGCGAGATGAAGCCGCAAGCGCCGTACGCAATTGTGTCATCGGCGCACCAAAGGGTCATAAAGAATATGCTTAGAATACGAAAAGCCGCCGTCATTGGGGCGGGGAACATGGGCGCGCAAATCGCCGCGCATCTGGCCAACGTCGGAATTCCATCGCTCCTGATGGACATCGTTCCGACCGAACTGCTGCCCGAGGAAACGAAACGCGGGCTGACGCTCCAATCGCCGGAGGTTCGGAATCGCGTCACCAAGACCCTCTTCGACCGCGCCCGGAAACTCTCTCCCGCGCCGCTCTTCGTCCCCGAGGCTGCGAACCTCATCCGCATCGGCAACGTCGAGGATAACCTCGCCGAACTCAAAGACGCCGACTGGATCATCGAGGCGATTCTCGAGCGGATGGACTTGAAGCTGGCGATCCACGCGAAGATCGCGGCAAACGCCCGCCCCGATGCGTTGGTCACCACCAACACCTCTGGCCTTTCGATTGCCGGCATGACCAAGGGCTTGCCCCTGGAATATCGCCGCCGATTCTTCGGTACGCACTTTTTCAACCCGCCGCGCTACATGCGGCTGCTGGAACTCATTCCGACGCCCGATACGGAGCCTGCCTTGCTCAAGTCATTTGGCGAGTTTGGGGAAGCCGTCCTCGGCAAGGGCATCGTTCTGGCCAAGGACACGCCAGGGTTTGTGGCCAATCGCATCGGTTGCTTCGACATGCAGCAGGTGGCCTTGCTCATGATCGAGGAAGGCCTGAGCATTGATGAAGTGGACGCCATCACCGGTCCCGCCATTGGCCGCCCGAAGAGTGCGACCTTCCGCTTGGGCGACATCGTGGGCGTGGATTTGATGGCGCAAATGGGCCGCAACCTGCGCGCGGCGCTCCAGCACGATCCGCAGATCGCGGTCTTTCGGCAGGTGGATTTCATCGAGGACATGGTCAAGCGCGGCTGGTGGGGCGAGAAGAAAAGCCAGGGGTTTTATCAGCGGGTGAAGACCGAAAAGGGTCGCCAGATTCTGACGCTGGATTACAAAACGATGGAGTATCGGCCGCAGCAGAAGCCGCAGTTCGCTTCGCTCGAAGCCGTAAGCAAGATCTCTAACCGGGCGGAACGGATCCGCACGCTGTGCGCCGCTGCCGACAAGGCGGGCGTCTTCGCCTGGAAACATCTCAGCTCGGTGCTCTGCTACGCCGCCGACCGCCTCACCGAAATCGCCGATGACGTGGTCACGGTGGATAACGCAATGAAGTGGGGCTACAACTGGGAACTCGGTCCGTTCGAAATCTGGGACGCGTTGGGGGTGCGGGAGACGGCGGATCGGCTCACGCGGGAAGGCCGCGCCGTGCCCGCAGTTGTCCGCGCCCTGCTCGCGGTCGGAAAAACTTCATTCTACGAGGAACGCGCCGGCCAGCGCGCCTTCTTCGACCCGGCCAAGGGCGGCTACGTCACCGAAGTCGAGGCGCCCAAGGTCATCCACCTCCCGTGGCTGCACAAAGCCAGCAAAGTCGTCCTCTCCAACCCGGGCGCGAGCCTGCTGGATCTGGGGGACGGCGTGGCCTGTCTCGAATTCCACACGAAGATGAACGTGATCGGCGGCGATCAGCTCGGGATGTTGAAACAGTCGCTGGAGGAAGTGAGCAAGAATTTCGTGGGCCTGGTCATCGGCAACCAGGGGCCGCATTTTTCCGCCGGCGCGAACCTTCTGCTGCTGACCACCCAGATTCAGAACCAGGATTGGGACGAGGTGGATCTGATGATCCGCACGTTCCAGAAAGCGACGAGTTCCTTGCGCCAGTTCGAAAAGCCGGTGGTGGTCGCGTGCCATGGCTACACGCTCGGCGGCGGCTGCGAGCTTTCGCTGGGCTGCGATCATATTGTGATCGCGGCGGAAACCTACATGGGCCTGCCGGAAGTCGGCGTGGGCCTCATTCCTGGCGCGCACGGATCGAAGGAGATGTTGATCCGCTGCACTGAATCGGTCATCCGCAACGACGAGGCGGATTATTTCCCCGGGGTGCGCCATGCCTGGGAAACCCTGGGGATGGCCAAAGTTTCCACTAGCGCAACGGAAGCCGCCAAGTTGCGTTTCTTGCGGAGCGGAGAAACCACCATCGTCTTAAACCGCGACTGGATCATTGGTGAAGCCAAAGCCCAGGTGTTGCACCTGGCCGCGCAAGGCTACCGGCCGCGCCCACAACGCACCGACATTCCCGCCATCGGCGAGGCCGGGTTGTCCCTGTTCAAAATGATCCTCCAGCAGATGCGCGCAGCGGGCCAGATCAGCGAGCACGACCAAAAGATCGGTTCCAAACTCGCCTACATTCTGTGTGGCGGCGATCTGACTTCCCTCCACTTTGTCTCCGAACAATACATCATGGACCTGGAACGCGAAGTGTTCCTGAGCTTGTGCGGCGAACCCAAAACCGTCGAGCGCATCAAGCACACGCTCAAGACCGGCAAACCGTTGAGGAACTGAAATTATGAAGGAAGTTTTTATTGTGTCGGCCGCGCGCACCCCGGTGGGCAAAGCCCCAAACGGCCACCTCAAAACCGTTCACCCGGCGGATCTGGGGGCCTTCGTGTTCCAGGAAGTGCTGAAACGCGCCCCGCAAATTTCCCCCGGGCAAATTGACGACGTCATCCTCGGTTGCGCGATGCCCGAAGGCCCCCAGGGCTTGAACATGGCCCGCCTTTCCTGTCTGCGGGCCGGTTTGCCGGACACTGTGCCCGGGGTGACTATCAACCGCTTTTGCGCCTCCGGCCTGGAAGCGATTGCCATGGGAGCGCAGCGGATCCTGAGCGGCATGGCGGACATCGTTATCGCCGGCGGCACCGAGAGCATGAGCCAGGTCCCGATGACGGGCTTCAAGATGACACCCAATCCGTGCCTCGTGGATGAAATACCGGATGCCTACCTCGCGATGGGTTTGACCGCGGAAAATGTGGCCAGCCAGTTTCAAGTTTCGCGCGCGGACCAGGATGCCTTTGCGTACGCGAGCCATCAAAAAGCCATCGCCGCCATCGCGGCCGGCCGGTTCAAGGAAGAATCCGTGGCCGTCAGCGGGCGCGAGGTCACCTTGGATCAAGACAACAAACGCAAAGTCACCGAGTTTACTTTCGACACCGACGAAGGACCGCGGCGCGACACCTCGTTGGAAAAACTCGCGGCTTTGCGGCCGGCGTTTAATCCCAAAGGTTCGGTGACGGCTGGGAACGCTTCCCAGCGCAGCGACGGCTCGGCGGCCGTCATCTTGATGTCGGGCGAACGAATGAAGGCGCTTGGGGTGAAACCGCTGGCGCGTTTTATTGCCTACGCCGTGGGCGGCGTGGCCCCCGGCATCATGGGCATTGGCCCGGTCGCGGCAATTCCCAAAGCGCTCAAGCTCGCGGGTTTGAAGATGGGCGATATCGATCTGGTCGAATTGAACGAGGCCTTCGCCAGTCAGGCGCTTTCCGTGATCCGCCAGTGCGAGATTCCACCTGACCGGGTCAACGTCAACGGTGGCGCGATCGCACTCGGCCACCCCCTTGGCGCGACCGGGGCGAAACTGACGGTCAGCATCATCCATGAACTGAAGCGCCGCCAGGGTCGTTATGGTCTGGTGACCATGTGCATAGGCGGCGGCATGGGGGCGGCCGGAATTGTTGAATTGTGTCGTTGATCAAGGGAGGACGCGTTGAAGATTCTAGTGCCAATAAAACGGGTCACCGACCCGGACACAAAAATCCGCCTCCAGCCCGCCGGCTCGGCGGTGGACCTGGACGGTGTGAAGTTTGCCGTGAATCCTTTCGATGCCATCGCGCTGGAGGAAGCGCTGCGTATCAAGGAGAAGCTTGGGCAAGGCGAAATCGTAGTGGCGAGTATTGGCGGGGATGAGTGCGTGGAACAACTCCGGATCGGGCTGGCGATGGGCGCAGATCGGGCCTTGCTGATCAAGACGGCGGAAGTCCTCGACTCGCTGGCGGTCGCGAAAATTCTCGCGGCGGTTTACCGACGGGAGCAACCGACTTTTGTCCTGATGGGCAAGCAAGCCATTGACGACGATTCGAATCAGGCCGGCCAAATGCTTGCGGCGTTGCTGGGTATTGGCCAGGCCACCTTCGTCTCGAAGCTCGAACTGCTGGACAACAACACCCGGGCGCGCTGTGGCCGGGAAACCGATGCGGGCATTGAAACCGTCGCGGTCACGTTTCCCGCAATCATCACCACGGACCTGCGTCTCAACGAGCCGCGCTACGTTTCGTTGCCGGGCATCATGAAGGCGAAGAAGAAACCGCTGGAAGAAATTGCCCTGGCGGATTTGGGCGTAAGCGCCAGTTCCCGCACCAAAGTGCTCGCCCTCCAACCCCCACCCAAACGCAAAGCCGGCGTGCGCGTCAAGACCACGGATGAGTTGGTGGATAAACTAAGGAACGAGGCAAAGGTGATTTAGTTGCGAAAGGCTTCCCGCGCGTCAGTAGGCAACAGCGATGAGTTTAACCAGGCCAATTTGGAAAGAACGCCAAAGGCGATCCCGCCTTCAGCCTAGGGTTGCGCCAATGGCCCTACCCTGGGTTTCGCGCACCGAATTTTGCAACCCTGAAAGGGTTGAATCCAACCCATTGACTGTCTTGATTCAACCCCTTCAGGGTTGTTTCCCCATTCGGCTTCACACCCAGGGTAGGCGCTCGTGCCTTGCGCCAACCCTGGGCTGTATGACGGAACGCCGTTGGCGTTCTGGAGGCGAGAATAACGCAGCGTGGCAAAGCCACAACCGAAACGGCGCGCGGGTCTGCGAACCGCAGCGGCCCGGAACTGGGAGACGGCTCCGCGACTTTCCAAGCCCGCTGGGCTGGATGACAGAACGCCAAAGGCGTTCTAGCTTTCAGCCCAGGGTTGCGCCTCAGGCGCTACCCTGGGTTTCGTGCCCCGAATTTCGCAACCCTGAAAGGGTTGAATCCTTGTCTTTGACCGCATTGATCCAACCCCTTCAGGGTTGTTTTCATGATGGGTTGCCACCCCAGGGTAGGCGCTCGTGCCTCGCGCCAACCCGGGGCTGCATGATGGAACGCCGTTGGCGTTCTGGAAGTGAGAATAACGCGAAGCGCGTGACCCTGAATCGTGCGCGCAAAGCCAACGCGGAGGAATTCCGGCTCCATACAATCTCATGTCAAACATACTAGTCATCGCGGAACACGACGACGGCCAGCTTAAGCTGGCCACCTTGTCCGCTCTGGGTTTCGCGCACCAAGTCTGCGCGACGGCGGGCGGCGCTTACTCCGTCCTGATCCTGGGGCAAAGCCTCGGCGACGCGACGGAAAAGTTGCGCGGCTACGGCGCGGCCTCCGTGCTGGTCGCGGACCATGCGGCGCTCCAATCGCCGCTGGCGGACAAATATGCCCACGTCATCGCCGAAGTGGCGCGCACGCAAAACGCCCCCCTCGTCGTGGGCGCGGCGTCCACGTTCACCAAGGACATCCTGCCGCGCGCGGCGGCCTTGCTGGACGCCGGGATGATCAGCGATGTGATCGAGGTGCGCCCCGAGGGAAGTGATTTTGTTTTCAAGCG
>JADLHS010000106.1 GCA_020848635.1 Limisphaerales bacterium | reverse complement strand
CCCACACCCTACGCCATCCGCGCGGCCAACTTCAGCGGCAGCTTCGCGGCCACCAATCTCACCGGCAAGATTCCCGACACCCAGCTCTCCACCAACGTCGCCTTGTTGAGCAGCAACGCCATTTTTGCCCGGAGCGTCACCGCGTCCAATTTCAATGGCAGCGGCTACGGTCTCATCAATCTGCCCGCCGCTAGTCTCACGGGCACGGTGCCGGATGCGCGACTTTCAGCGAATATTGCCAGACTTAACAACAACGCAAACTTCGCTGGTAGCATCACGGCCACACAGTTCAATGGCAACGGCAAGGGGCTCACCAACGTGCCGGGCCGTATCTTTGAAGTCATCCCCACGGCCACGAACATTCAAGCCCTGGCGAACACGGGTTATCTCGCCACCAATCCAACCAGGGCGGTCGTCGTCACCTTGCCAATCACCGCCAACATCCGCGTGGGGGAAACCGTGCGGGTCTCCGGCAGCGGAGCCGGGGGCTGGGTCGTGGCACAGAACGCCGGGCAGTCCATTCTCATCGGCACGTTGCTGGACAGTCTCGGGCAGAATTGGACGTTGCGCGACAGCAGCCGCGCCTGGCGGGGCGTAGCGTCTTCCGCCGACGGCAGCAAACTGCTGGCCGCGGCCAACGGCGGATTCATTTACACCTCCACCGACTATGGCATGAACTGGACCGCGCGGGATAGCAGCCGTAACTGGCGGGCGGTCGCGTCCTCCGGCGATGGGGTGAAATTGGCGGCGGCGGTCAACGGCGGGTTCATTTATACCTCCACCGACTCGGGCACGAATTGGACCCCGCGCTTCGGGAGCGTGAACTGGAGTTCCATTGCCTCATCGTTGAACGGCGCGCAGTTGGTGGCGAGTTTCGCTGGCGGTCAGCTCTACACGTCCTCCGATTCCGGCACGAATTGGACGCAACGCACCCCGGGCAACTTAAACTGGGCGTCCGTCGCCTCGTCCGACAACGGCGTGAACCTGGTGGCGGCCATCCAGGGCGGACAACTTTATACTTCCTCCAACTCCGGCACGAACTGGACCCCGCGCGAGAGCAATCGCAACTGGATTTCAGTGGCATCGTCCGGCGACGGCAGCCGGCTGGTGGCGGCGGAAAACGGCGGCGCGATTTATGTGTCCACCGATTTTGGCACGAACTGGTTCGCCACCAGCGCGCTCAACCTGGCGTGGACTTCTGTCACCTCCTCCGCAGACGGCGCGCAAATGGCGGCGGTCTACAACCTCGGTGGTCTTTATCTCTCCGAGGATTCCGGGCTGTCCTGGGTGCAACGGCTGCCGCTACCCAACACGGTGAGTTGGACGGCGGTCACCATGTCCTCGGACGCCAGTACGCTCGTGGCGGTGGGCAATCCCAGCCAGATTTACGTCTCATCGCAAGCCACGACCACGACGGGCACTGCCGGCTCCCTTCGCGGCGCACGCCTCGCCGCCGTGGAACTCATCCACTGCGGCAATGGTGTGTTCATGCCCATCTCCAATCAGGGCACCATCCGGGCAAAGTAAGCGACTTTGTTTCTTGATCCCCAGCTTGATTCAGACCGGAGCGTTAGGGGGGAAACGAGGAAGTTGCAATCAGCAAAACCACCGCGGCCTTGGTTGCAATCAATTCAATCCGCCCGGCGCTGGCGGAATTTGTCGAGGCCGACGGCGAGGATGATGACCAGACCGATGATGATTTCCTGCATGTACGTCGGCCAACCGCTCTGGTTCGAACCATTGCGCAACACGGCCATGATCAGCGCACCGACCATGGAACCCAGAATGCTGCCGCTACCACCGTTCAAGCTCGCCCCGCCAATCACCACCGCCGCAATCACATCGAGTTCCAGCCCAATGGCCACCGAAGGATCCCCCTGCGTCAACCGCGAGAGTTGCATCAATCCGCCCAAACCGAAAAACAGTCCGGCCAGCCCGTAAATCAAAGCCTTGTGCCACCGCACACGAATGCCGGAAAGCCGGGCGGCGGTTTCGTTCGAACCGACGGCAAAGATGTAGCGGCCGAAAACCGTTTGCCGCATTACGATGGCCATGGTCACCGCCAGCGCAATGGCAATCCACACACCCCAAGGCAGGGGCAGTAACTGGTCCGGGGCTTCGAGCGCCATGATTTTGTTCAACGGTGATTCGGGATAGTTCACGGCCTGATTCGCCGCCAGCCACTTTGCCGCGCCTCGCGCAACGCCCATCATACCGAGCGTGACGATGAACGGCAGCATCCGAAATCCCGCGATGATCGAGCCGTTGATCAAACCCATCAATCCACCCGCCCCCACCGTCAGCAAGACAACCAGCCACGGCGAGACATTCCTCAAAGCGAGCGTCGCCCCTAAGACGCCCGTCAGCGCCACCACCGAACCAACGCTCAGGTCAATCCCCGCGCTCACGATGATCATTGTCATGCCCAGACCACAGATCGCGACGATGACGGTTTGCGTGAGGATGATTTTGAAGTTGGCGCCGGTGAGAAAGTAGGGCCGCACCTCGCTATTGGCGCAGAACACGCCCACCACAAAAAGCAGGCCCAAGATCGGGCCAAAGAAATTGAGCAGCTTTCCGAATTGTTGACGACGATTAGCCACGGGCTCAGCTTAGTTGAGAGGTGAATCCCATGGCCGGCGTGGCAAAACACCAAGTCGAATAGTCGTTGTCATAGCGGCAGGCTAGGAAGTTGGATGCGAAGGTTCAATCCTTTTGGTGCGGTCAATTTACCGATGAGCGCTTCCTGACATTTGCCACCGACAGGCGACCGGCAGGACAGCGGACCCGCCGCGTTCACGCGGCAAAGCGAGCACCGTTGCCGGTCGCAGCCGTATGAATCGAGCGTTCCGGAAGGCGGTGTCAACTTGCACCCCGGTTATCGCGGTCGCAGATAACGATTGAGCCGGAGCCGACCAGTTGGTAGGTTGAGACAGTAATGCGCGAGTAGCTCAACTGGATAGAGCGTCGGTCTCCGAAGCCGAAGGTTGTGGGTTCAACTCCCGCCTCGCGCACCATCCTGAACAGCAGCTTGGATTTAGTAAGCGGAACAGCGGCATTGGCCTTAAATGAAAGCACTGCTTCCTTGGTTCATCGTTGTGTTGGCAATCGCTGCCGCGGGCGTGCTTTACCAGGGCAACCACACCAAGTCCGTCGAACTCGCGAAGCTCCAGTCCAGCGTGCAGGAACTGGAAGCTTTGCGCAGCGAGAATGAGGAGTTGAAGAACCAAATCGTACCCGCCGAGGAATTGGCGCGCTTGCGCCAGGACAAATTGGATTTGCTCCGGCTTCGCAATGAAATCCGCCAGGTGCGCGATGACAAGAAGCAACTCGCGCAACAAGCGCAATCCGCCCTGAGCGAGGCCCAACGCGCCCAAGCTCAGGCCCACGCGGCACAGGTGCAGGTGCAGTCATTGAGCACGAATCTCGAAGCAGTCCAAGCGGCGACGACCGCAGAGCAAAGACTAAAAGCGTTCGCCGCACGGTACGGATTGACCCTCACCCCCGAACAAGCGGCCCTCAGCACCTGCATCAATCATCTCCGGTAGTTGGACGGTGCAAAACAACAGTGGGCGTTGGAAAACAAGAAGACGGCAGAGGCGACACCCACCACCCAGGACCTCATGCCTTATTTGAAGGACAACCTCTGGCCCGTCTGTCCGGGGGGCGGTAATTACACCATCGGTGCCGTCAGCGCCGTGCCCACATGCTCTATGCCCAGCCACAGCCTGCCACAACAATAGAGGGTTCCGAAAGCATGGTTTCCGCTTGGGCTTGGTGATTCCGATCAGACCGCCACAGGTGCTTGCGCCAGCGCGGGCCGTCAGCGGAGATGAAATTCGGCGACCACGGGCAGGTGATCGGACGCGTCGGATTGCGGCACCCATGCCCTGAGCGGCACGAGGGACTTCTCCTTGGTAATCCAAATGTAATCAATGCGCTTGTTCGGTTGCTGCGCCGGGATGGTGAAGCCGGCGTCCGGACCGATTCGCGCCCAAGTGTCGTCGAGCCGTTCGCTGAGCCGCCGGCACACCCGGCTCTCCGGCGGCGCGTTGAAATCGCCGCATAGAATCATAGAACGTCCGGGATGTTGCTGCATTTGCGTTTCGATTTCGCCCACGTTGAGCATGCGCTCCGCATCGTCGGGCCGGTAGTCAATATGCGTGTTCATGAACACCAGTTCATGACCGCGAACATCGAGGACGAGTTGCAACAGACCGCGCTGTTCGCCCGCCCGCAACATTTGGTATCGCGTATTGGTCACGCGCCGCACGGGAAACCGGGTCAGCACCGCATTGCCGTATTCCCCGCCCTGGTAGGGAAAGTTATTGCTGAACACACAGGCCATGCCGGTCAACTCGGCGAGTTCCGCCGGCAAATCGCGCCGGGCCGTGCGCGCCACGCCCTTGTCCACCTCCTGCAACGCCACAATGTCCGCGCCCTCGCGTTGGATCAGTTGGGCGATGCGCAGCAAATCCACTTTGCCGTCCAGACCCTCGCCGTGATGAATGTTGTAGGTCATCACGCGCAGCGTGATCGGCTTGGTGTGCATGGAGTGGGTGGAACAACCGATCAGGAATGCGGCAAAAACGACCCGGCCGGCCGCGCAAACCACTAGCGCCCGGACGGTTTTGTAGCAGGTTAACATGGTCTTGGCCGACAGTTGCCGGCGGATTTTCTCATTTCAGCGACCCGCTCGTTCCCCCGGGGAAAGCGTGTGCGAGCAAGTCGCGACAATTCAGAACCTTCTCCATGAGATCAATCGGCACATAGTAGTATTGGTTCGACGCTTCAAAGCCAATGCGCGAATCGCGCAATTGGATGGCGTGCAACCGCCGGGCTAGCGCGATTTCTTCCTGCAACACCTTTGCCACGGCAGCGCGGTGCGGCGCGCTATCGTCCGCGTGCTTGGCGGCTGCGATGGCCTTGCGGGCTAAAACAAAACGGGCCTGATTGGCCGAACTGCGAAAATGAATGGCCGCCGCTTCGGCCACGCCACATTCCTCGGCCAGGGCCCGGCGTTGCGCCGGCGTTGTCCCCTGCCCTTGCGCGGCAACCATTTGCAGTTCGGCGAGGGCCCGGTCGAATCCATCGGCGACCTTCTCGAACTGCTGGACAAAAATCTCCGGCGGATACACCGCGCGCCAACCGTCCAGTTGGTCATATGGGAAGCCAACCATGGTCGCGGTGTAACCGGTGCGTTCCGCCCAAAGCAAATTTGCGGGACCAAGCTGTTGCGGGCCGGAATAAACGACCCCTATGTGATATGGATACTCCCGGAACGCCGCGCTGTAGCCACGCCACGCCTTCACGGCCGCCGGCCCAAGCGACTGGCCAAAGCGCCGCTCCGCCACGCGCTGCATGGCCTCGTCCGCGGAGCCACCAGCCAGCGTTTCGGACACAACCTCCAAGTTCGGTGACGGATAGCCGCCCAGCGTCCAGCCCAGCATTAGGCCGTCAATGTGTGCACCCCGAAGATTTTCCGCATGACGGGCAACATTTTCCACCGCGGGAATGTAAGGCACGGCGGAGAGTTCCCAGGTACAACCGGCCTGGATTTTGGCGATCGTCTTCAGGCCGCGCTCACGCGCGAGCTTCCAGTGTCGCTGGGCGCGTGGCCCCGGGCCGATGGCGGAGATCGAATACTCACCCACCTCGCTCTTCACCCCGCCGCGTTCGATCGGCAGACTCCACTCGCTGACGCTCTGTAAGGCGGCTTCCGCCGGTAATTGCCGGATCACGTCGCCCGCCCACGCATCGTTCCAACCCCAGTCCCACGCGATGAGTTGCGCCGCCGTGCCGGCCTTGCGAATGCCGTCGCAAAACAACCGGTTCGTCTCCGCGATCACGTCCGCCGGTGGACGCTTTCCACACCGCGGACAACCCGCGCCGCCGCCATGCGACCAGCAGTTCGTGAGATTTTCCGAGGCGGTAATGCTGAAAAAGCCACCCAGGTCCGGCACCGCGCGGCAAATCGTCGCGATGGACTCGACCATGAATGCCTGCACCTCCGGGGTGCTGGTGCAGAGTGCGGCGTAGTCACCCTCCGCGGCGCCTTGGAGCTGCGGGTGGTTGGCAAAAAATCCGAGCGGCATGGCGCGCGGTTCGTTGAGATAGAGAAATATGCGAATGCCGTGCTGGCCAGCGCGCGCGACCAGCGCCTTCAAGTTTTTCAACCGCTCCGCGTACCGCACGCTCCGCCCGGGTTCCCAGGGACACGGCGCCAGTTTATGCAGCACCGCCTGCAACCAAACGCCGTTGACCCCCGCCTGCGCGAGCCGCGCCAGGAGACCGTCGGGGTAAGGGTCGGCATGCTTCTCCAACAACGGATCGCCATAGAGCGCGAAGTAGGAGTAACAGAAACGCAAACTGGTTGAGTGCTGGGAGCGTAAAGCCCCGTTGGGGCCACGCCCCTCTACGGGGTTGAGGGTTGCGAGTTGAGTCGGCTTGCGCGAAAGCTGGGAGACAAAACTAAAGAGCGGCTCGGCAGGTTCCACGGCACCGGCCGGAAACTCCTCGCGCACAATCTCGGCGATCTCGCGCTCGCGCCGCAACGCTCGGTCCTCCGGGGGGTGATAGCGCACGGGCTCGCACTGCGGTTTGTGACTCCCCAGCTTGATGAAGAAAAAATCATCCTCGCGCAACGTGAAGGCAAGCTGTTCCGGCGTCCAGTCGAGCAAATCGAGCAGTT
>JADLHS010000105.1 GCA_020848635.1 Limisphaerales bacterium | reverse complement strand
TCTCGGTCCTGTGGGGCACGACGAACCAGGCGGTGGTCAACATCACAAATGCCGGTCCCGTCACGCGGCTTGACGGTTTTACCATCGGCGGCGGCAACGGCATCCACGGCGGCGGCATTGCCATGGTTGGGGCCGGGCCGGTGATCGCCAACAACACCATTCGCAATAACATCACCGATGGCGCGGGTGCTGGGATCAGCATTTGGGGCTTCCATATTCTCCGCAGCACCAACTATCACTTCCCGACGATCACCAACAACGTCATCGTGGACAACCAATCGATCAACGACGAGGGCGATGGCGGCGGCATCGCGGTCATCACATCTTCGCCGTTGATCGCATGGAACTCCATCGCGCGCAACACCGCCACCCGCAATGGCGGCGGCATCGCTTGCTGGCGTCATTCCTTTCCGATCATCGCCAATAACTTCATCGTGGCCAACTCGGCGAGTTACGATGAACTCACCGTGACCGAAGGCGGCGGTGGCATCTTCGCATCGGCAACCGATTTGGATGGCCGGCCGATCGGCGGGGCGATCAGTGCGCCGGTCATCATCAACAACCTCATTGCCGCCAACGGCGGCTATTACGGGGGCGGAATCACGGTCATTGATTCGACGCTCGGCGCGGCCACGATCGCCAATAACACCATTGTGGCGAACAATGGCGCAGGCGTTTTCTGGTCCAATACCTGGCCGACGAACGACAACAACATCGTCGCCTTCAACGCGGGCGGTTTTGAGCGTGGCATCGCGGGCACGAGTGACGCCGTAATCCGCTTCAACGACGTTTATGGCAACGCCGCGCTCGGCGTCCTGGCCAACTATCGCGCCACCGCCGACCGCACCGGCATCGCTGGCAACTTTTCTTCCGACCCGAGGTTCGCGAACTTCGCCATTGGTGAATTTCATTTACAACCGGATTCGCCGTGCGTGGACGCCGGGGCCACAGCGCTGTCGTCCAGCAACTGGGTGGACCTCGACCGGCAGGCGCGCGTGCAGGGTGGATCGGTGGATCTGGGCGCGGATGAATCGGCCGGTATGACCTGGGAGGTCCCGCCCCCGATCATTCGCGTGAGCGCCGCCGGCGACGACACGGATGGCAGCACATGGGCGAGAGCCAAACGGAGCGTCACCAACGGTCTCGCGCTGGTCGCGCAAACCGGCGGCGAACTGTGGGTGGCGCAGGGCACTTACGTCGAACACATCCGTCCGCCGGCATTCGTGTGCCTCTATGGTGGTTTTGCCGGAAACGAAACCAACCGCAGCCAGCGCAATCCGTCGGGGCATGCCACGATCCTTGATGGCGGCGGAGTCGCTCCGGTGGTGTATTATCGGAACGCTGGCTACCGCGTCAGCGCGCTTGACGGCTTCACCGTGCAAGGCGGCGGCATCCACACGGGCGGCAATCCATTTCACCCGGACCTGACCAATCGTTGTGGCGGCCGCGGTGGCGGAATTTATTGCCGCGTGAGCGGACCGGTGATTGCCCACAACCTAATCCGCTCCAATTCGCTTGGCAGTCCATTCAATTCGTTCGAGTCCTTCGGTGGTGGCCTCTATTCCTACCTGGGCCATGCTGAAATCACCGGGAACACTTTCACCGAGAACGAAATCCTCAAGCAGATGACCGGGAACGGCGGCGGCATCTATTGCCTGAAATCCATGGTCAACATCGAAGAGAACGTTTTCCGCTACAACCACGCCCTCGACGGCGCGGCAATCTACGGCAACTACTCCTCGCTCCGGGTAGCCCGGAATCTCATCCAGAGCAACGCCCTCTATAACCTCTACCCGTTGCCCACTTACATGGGCTCCGGTGTCGGAGCGATGACCTTTTGGTTTGCTCGCGAACTGCTCGTCGAGGCCAACACCATCCAGGGTAACATCGCGGATTCCGGCGCGGGGTTGTGCCTGCTGAGTCCCTTCGCGGCCCGGGTGCAGAACAACCTCATCGTGGAAAACCTGGCCTGGGACTACAGCGGCAGCAGCGGCGGACAGGGGGGCGGGATGCTCTGCGAATTCAGCGCGAACGCCACCAGCCCTGCAATCATTGCCCATAACACTATCGTCGGTAACAATGCTCCGCCCACCTTTCTCGGTCATCAAGGCGGCGGTCTGGCCCTGACGCTTTACACCAACGGCCTGATTCTCGCGGACAACATCATCGCGTCAAATTCCTCCGGCATCTGGCGTTATCCCTACCTGAGCTACCAGCCGGTGTTGCAGAACAACTGCGTCAACAACAGCAACGCCAATTACGTCAGCCTGGCGGCCGGAGCGGGCGACATCCAGGCCGACCCACGGTTCGTAAACTGCGCGGCAGGCGATTTCCATTTGTTATCGAGCTCGCCTTGTGTTGATGCCGGCACCGCTCTAAATGCCTTGGCGACCGACTTCGATAGCGTCGCCCGCCCGCTGGACGGCAACGACAACGGCCTCGCGGCGTTCGACATTGGCGCCTTTGAATTCGTGCACTCCCTCGCGGACACGGACGGCGACACTTCCCGGGACGCCGCTGAAATCATCGCCGGCACCAATCCAACGGACCCGGGATCGGCCATGCGCCTGAGTTTTCAACTACTGTCCGCGGAGAATCGCATCGCGCTCCGCTGGCCCTCTGTTTTGGGCCGGACGTACGCCATCGAATCCGCGCCGGCACTCGGCCCGACGGGCGGCTGGCAGACCGCCGTCAGCAATCTCGCCGGTTCTGGCGTCCTGCAGGAATGGCAGGACCCGGTGACGGGAAACACCGCGCGGTTCTACCGCTTGCGGGTGATCAAAGACTGAGTTGAGCGTGACGCGCAATAAGGTTAAAAATCCGCCAACCCGCAGTTGGTTCTTTAGCTGATTTAGTTTTGCAGCCGTTGACGCGTTGAATCGTGTGCTGGTGATACTAAAGCCGTTTTTTCCCGAGTCACGCGCTTGAGCCCCGGGCACTCGCCCCTCGACTCCCGGCGGGCGACCCTTTATCGTCCCGCGCCATGCAGCTCAAACTCATCAGCCTGCTCGGCTTGGTGGTGTTCGTCGGCGTGGCCTGGACGATCTCGTCGCACCGCAGACTGTTTCCCTGGCGCACTGTGCTGTGGGGGCTCGCGCT
>JADLHS010000104.1 GCA_020848635.1 Limisphaerales bacterium | reverse complement strand
TCTCAACCGGTACGGAGGTAATGAAAGCGCGAAGCAGGACGGAATTGCTGAACCGGCAGTCGTCACCAACGGAGCGCGGCTGGGTGCGGGAGCACCAGCCGCAGCCCTGGTGGCTTTTTCAGGACTAAGACGTTTGCGCGGCGCTGCGGCTGGTCTTTCAGACACAGCCACACTCCGTTCAAAGCCATGAGATCAGTTTGCCGGATAGCGCCAGACCCAGTCGCCCTCGGTCAGGTTCACGGACTTACCCTCTTCTCTTCCGTTCACGGTTTTGCCGTCTTTTTTGGCCGGGATAAAACCTCCATCGTCCTTCTCGTTCCAACCGATCGAATAAAGGATGAAGCTGCCGTCGTCGGTGCGGCGGTATTTGAGCGGCTGGCCGTTGATGACATCGTGTGGAAGTTTGGTGATGAACTGCGGTGCGAGGGCGTCGAGTGTTTCAGGGTATTGGTTATGCGCGAGGCGGTAACGCTCCAGGCCGCAAGCCACGCGGGCGAGGTCAACTTGGGTTTGGCTTTGAGCAAATTTGTATGGAAACGGCTTCGCATCTCCGAACGTAGACTCGGATAACGTCAGCAACTGAACGAGCGCCGAATAAGGACCTTTGGCTTCTCGCTTCGCGGTCAGAATCGCTTCGGCTATTTTTGGATGCACAGTCCTCGTTTCAGTGTCAACGGCAGAAAGAATGTAATCGTCATCAAGCCGGGAATTCACTAGTTGGTTTTGATAAATCCATCCCTGGGGAGCAGTGCGTGAGAGGAAAGCAACTCGCCAAAACTCTCTGGAGAATTCAAAATCCTGCGAACCGAGGTATTGCTGGATCAAGTCCATATCTGCTCTGGTCATGCCGACCCACAGACTGTTCAACGAACGCTCGCCGCGCATTGATAACTGGTAACCAGCCAGCAAATCCACCGCGAACAATCGCTGTTGTAACAGGATCAATTGCGCGTCCGAAAATTGGTGGCGGGCAAGTCCTTCCTTTAGGGGCTGGAGGAGAATGTCGTAGCACGCAATGCGAACCAGTTGTGAAATGAGGAAGGGTTCACTGCCAAACGAGTCAGCGAGCCGAAAGCCAAGATCAACATCCGCCAGCCCGTCAGCAGTTTGGTTCGCGGCCAATAGCGCCGCTGCCCGAACCTGCAACAGGGTGGCAATACGCTTCGCATTGCCGAGGTGCGGCAAGAGCGTATCCCAAGGGGAGTCCAGATCATAATGCACCGGCCAACGAGCCAGCGGCCGGCGGCTGGCTTCCCGCCTGAGCTCCGTCAGGTCAGGCTCGAAATGGCGCAGGGCAAATAGCACATCTTGAGCGGGCGTGTTTGAGGAATTCGCGCCATCAAGATTGGTACCCATTCGGTAAAAGTCCTGCCACAGGGCAAGATTGATCCAACCGTTGGTGAGCGCATTCGCTTGGGCTTGCCTTTTGACTTCGTCCACATTTACCCGTTCCTGCAATCGCCGCCGATCTTCCTTGGACAAGGAATTCAGATACCACTCCATATTCATGTGCAAATCAAGCTGGGTGAGACGGGTAAGGCCGTTCGTATCAAGCCAGATAACGGCGGAATATGCACAGCCAACCGACCGGACATGCTCATTCGGATATTTGTAGTCCAAGACCGGCTTGAACAACGGGCACAGGGCCAGATTTTGGTCGTCGGGAATCGGTGGCGGAATGAACGCAGCTAAATCCATCTTCTCCCCCCGGGCCTCCTGCGCACGGACGTAATTCTTCCATGCGCGCTTGCCGCGCCAGTTTTCCTCGGCATAGAAAATCGCTATCAACGTGGCGAAGCCGGCGAGGGCTACCAGAAAGCGCCGGAAGTTGCGCCAACAACACAGCCAGCCCATGAACCAGAGCGCGGCGGTGACAAGGGTCGCGACGCCAACGGACACGGCGAAGGCGGTCAAAGTCAGTTCGGCCGGCCTGATGTCTTTGGCGGACGCCAGGCCGATGCACAGAATGACAACAAACACCGCGCTCGCCAGGATCGCCCACCAGCCGAAGATTTTCGCCCAGCCTTGCCAGGGTCGTCGCCAGATGCTTTTAGGTTCTTCGCTCATAATCGTTTCAGGCGGTCCACATTTCCTCCTGGAGCTGGCTGCGCGGGCGCGCCGGCGTAGACTTGGGCTGGTCGGCAACGCGTGGCGCAGATCGCTCGACCAGTTCGGCCAACAACAGGTGTTGCTGCCTCAAGACCTGCAGCATTTCCGGCGAGGGGGGCGGAGTCTTGCGTGCGACAACCTCTGTGGCATCGCGGGACGCGAGTTGCAGGACGAGCAGCACCAACCACACGGCGGTCAGGCCAGCCCACGTCCTACGGCAAGGCCAGACCAGTTCGCGCCAGAGCTTGAGCAGCGCGCGGAGCGGCAGCCCTTCAGCCCGCGTCACGGATGCTTTCTCCATCTGGGCGATGACGGCGCGGCGGGTTTGGTTCAACTTCGCATCAGCGGCTTGGTGACGTTGCAGCAGGATTTTACGCGGGGGTTTTTTCATGGGGTTTGCTCCTCCAAAAGTTTGCGCAGCGCGCGCTTGGCGTAATGCATCCGGGATTTGACGGTGCCGAGCTGGGTGTCCGTGATGCGGGCGATTTCTTCCAGCGGGAAATCCTCGAGGTAGTGCAGCAGCAGCACGGAACGCTGGGGCAGCGGGAGTTGTTGCAACAATTGAAAGAACTCCGCCTCCTGTTCGGCGCGAATGAGCAATTCCTGCGGGTCGGCGACGAAATCGTCCGTCTGATCCGCCAGTTCCGCGTGGACCACCGCTGCGCGATCCCGCTGCCGCCAGAGCTGGATGCATTTTTGGTGCGCAATACCAAACAACCAACTGCCGAACCGAGCGTCGTCCCGCAAACTCGCCAGTTTACGGACGGCGGCAATGAACACCTCCTGGACGAGGTCCAGGCTCGCCTGTTCGTCGCGCACCAGTTCAAAAGCGTAGGCATACAAAGGCAACTGGTAGCGGCGCAGCAGCGCATCCCAAGCTCCGGAATCTCCGGCCCTGGCCTGGCGCACGGGCAATTGTTCGTCGTCAGCCACTCCCAGCATTTACAACCAGAAGAATGCGGGAAGCGAGCAAAGGTTCAATGCGGGGAGATTTTTCTGGGAACCTTGAAGCAGCCGGCTGACTCAAGGAGAGAGAGCCACGACCGCCCTCACCCGGCCCTCTCCCCCGAGGAGAGGGGGAAGCAAACGCGCGCTACCAAGGTTTCGATGATATCTTGACCCGCACCGCGCTTTGGTTTTTCGCTCCCTTAGCCGCGGCAAAACTGCAACCGAATGGAATCCCTGACGCCGGACTACGATTCTCCCTCTCCCGGGGGAGAGGGCCGGGTGAGGGCGGGCGTGGACTCTAACTTCTCGGAGTCGACAAAGCCGGTTTGACCGGGATCAGAGAATTACCGTTTATCTGAGGCTTGGAGGTTTGAGCTTTCGATCCTACCAACTTTCTCACTTTCTCCCGAACGGTCCGCGTATTCTGCCCGCCCGCCTGCGATTTCCAGATTGACTCCGAAGCGGCTTACAGGCTTGCTCGTGGCAGATACATTTTATGAAACCACTCCGCATCGGACTCATCGGGTACGGCTTCATGGGCCGCACGCATTCCAACGCCTATCGCAAGGTCAACAACTTCTTCCAGCTCGAACACCAGTGTGTGCTCCAGGCCGTCTGCGCCCGAGATGCCGCCAAGGTCAAGGCGTTCGCGGAAAACTGGGGCTACCAATCCATCGAGACCGACTGGCGCAAACTGATCGCGCGCGAAGACATTGACGCGATTGACATCTGCACGCCCAACAACAGTCACGCCGAGATCGCGATCGCCGCCGCCAAGGCCGGCAAGATGATTCTCTGCGAAAAGCCACTTTCCATGAACGGCCCGGAAGGCCGGAAGATGGTGGCCGCCGTCGAGAAGGCCAAGGTGCCGAACATTGTCTGGTACAACTATCGCCGCGTGCCAGCGGTCACGCTGGCGAAGCAGTTGATTGATGAGGGCAGGCTCGGGCGAATTTTCCATTATCGCGCCAAGTTTTTGCAGGATTGGACCATCAGTCCGGAGTTGCCGCAGGGCGGCGCGGGCTTGTGGCGGTTGGACGCTAAAGCGGCCGGCAGCGGCGTGACAGGCGATCTGCTCGCGCATTGCATTGACACCGCCATCTGGCTCAACGGCGGTTTCGAGAAGGTCAACGCGATGACCGAGACGTTCATCAAGGAGCGCAAACACACGCTTACGGGCAAGGTCGAGAAGGTTGGGATTGACGACGCCTGTGCGTTTCTCGCCCGCTTCCAGAACGGTTCGCTGGCCACGTTCGAATCCACCCGTTACGCCCGCGGCCACAAGGCGCTGTACACCTTCGAGATTAACGGTGAGAACGCCAGCATCTTCTGGGATTTGCACGATCTGCATCGCCTGCAGTATTTCGATTATCGCGATCAGAGCATCGTGCGTGGCTGGCGGAATATTCACGTGAGCGACGGCGACCAGCCCTACATGAAACATTGGTGGGTGCCCGGCTTGCAGATCGGCTATGAGCACAGTTTCGTTCACCAGGTCGCGGATTTCCTGAAGGGTCTGGAAACCGGCCAACCCGCCGGCCCGACGTTCCGCGAGGCGCTGGAAACCCAATTCGTTTGCGACGCAGTGCTGAAATCCGCCAAGAGCCAGAAGTGGGAGAAGGTCGCGAAGGCCAGGTAGCCGGCGGGACGGGGACTGGGCCGACGGTGAAGCGCCAAGTCAATGGGCCGGAATTGGACTTCCGTGAAGCCGACTCCGGCCCGCGCTGCAAACCGGTCATCCCACAGTGCCGCTCCGGTTGGCGACTCCGGAACCGACTACCGCATCAACTGTTTTTCAAGGTAGAGAACGACCTGCCGGACGTTGGCGTCCACTTCCATGCGGTCCTTTACCAGGCGGCAGGCGTGCAAAACGGTGCCGTGGTCGCGGCCACCGAACGCTTCGCCAATGGAACTCAAGGAGTTTTCGGTCATCTGCCGTGAGAGGAACATGGCGACCTGGCGCGGGAAGGCGATGTTTTCGGGGCGGCGCTTGCTGGTCATGTCGGCGAGCCGGATGTCGTAGTGTTCGGCCACGCGCTTCTGAATGACCTCCATGTTGACGGAGAAGCGGCCTTCTTCGTGAAGGATTTCGCGGAGCAAACCCTCAACGACCTCGACATTGAGTTTCTTGCCGGTGAGCGATGCATACGAGGCCACGCGGATTAGCGCGCCTTCGAGGCGGCGGATGTTCGTGCGGATGCGATGGGCGAGGAAATTAATGATGTCGTCCGGCAACGTGACGCCCATGGACTGGGCTTTCTTCTTCAGGATGGCCAGCCGCATCTCTACATCCGGCGGCTGGAGGTCGGTGACCAACCCCCACTCGAACCGGGAAACCAGACGGTGTTCCAGCCCTTGAATTTCGCTCGCCGGGCGGTCACACGTCAGAACGATCTGCTTGTGGGCCTCGTGCAGGGCGTTGAACGTGTGGAAGAATTCCTCCTGAATGCGCTCCTTGCCGGCGAGGAACTGGATGTCGTCAATCAACAGCACATCGGTCTGGCGGTATCGCTTGCGAAACTTGACGAGCTGATTGTTTTGAATTCCGTCAATGTATTCGTTGGTAAACTTCTCCGAGGAGACGTAGCTGACGCGGGCGCCTTTCCGATTCGCTGTCACATGCTGCCCGATGGCGTGGAGCAAATGGGTCTTGCCCAACCCCACGCCGCCGTAGAGGAAGAGCGGGTTGTAGGATTTGCCGGGCGCTTCAGCGACCGCCTTGGCCGCCGCACAGGCGAAATTGTTGTTATTGCCGACAACAAAGGTTTCGAACGTGTTCTTGGGATTGAAACTCCATTCGACATTTCCGGGGTTGCGATCCACTTGGGCGGACCCGGCCCGCGATTTGGCAACGGGTTCCTTGGGCAACCCCGGCGCGGGCACGGCAGCGGGCGCGAGCGTGGTGGACCGAACGACAAACCTAGCGCGGAGCTGTTTGGCGCCCGCCACACTCAACACATCCTGCAACAGCCCGGAGTAATTGTCCTTGAGCCAGACTTCGCAAAAATCGTTGGCGACCTCCAAGACGACGTTGTCCCCTTCGATGCTCGTGGCCCGCAATGGGGCGAACCACAGATTGTAGGTGTCCGCGCTCAGCAGCGAGCGGAGTTGTTCCTGGGCGGAACTCCAAATTGTTTCAGGCGAAGCTTGCATGTTACTGACCCCGGAGGCCCTTTTTTCGAGCGTTTTATTCACCTAACCTCATTATCAAGTTTTGCACATATCCTAAGGCGCTATTCTGACCGGCAAAAAAATGCCGCACCATCAAAATCCGATCGCGCCTGATTCTGACCGGCCGGGCCCTGCCGTCCAGCACAAAAACAAATCATTGAACATCAATGCTTTGTGCCCGGCGAAAAAACAACCCGCTGAACATCAGGAATTCGGCGGGTTAATCGGCGAAATTGCTTCGCTTCGCCACCAGCATTTTTATGAAATGTTGCGCTGGTTTACGAGGACAACATATTAACTCTTATTCGCGACTTATTCACATGGCGACAATCGCCAATAAAATCAGCCATCCAACGCGCCTCGCCCGGGGGAACATGAAGCGTTCCATTTCCAATGGCGACGAAATTTCCGGCGGGGGAAACTCGCACCACGGGGCGCGCAAAATAATTCTTACCCAAGGAAGCGCCGCGGCTAACGGGCGGACGGAAAAATAATTTCGATCACGGTGCCGCGACCGGGCTGGGACTTAATTTGGATCGTCCCATTGTGCGTCTCGACGGTGCGCCCTACGATCGCCAGACCGAGGCCGGTGCCCTTGGGTTTGGTCGTGCTGAGCACCGAAGAGAACGCGCGGCGACATTGTTCCTCGCTCATGCCGCCCCCGGTGTCGGCGAATTCGACGATGACCGACCGGAGAGTTTCCGGCGGACCTGACTTTGCCGGCACCACGCGGGTCGCGATGGTCAGGTTGCCGCCGGCGGGCATGGCTTCCGCGGCGTTGAGCATCAAATTCAGGAACGCCTGCTCCAACTGCATCGCGTCCCCGGGGATCTGCGGCAGGCGGGGTTGGAGCGCACAAATGAGCTTCACGCCCTGATTTGCGAACTTATGGCGCACCAGCAGGCGGAGTTCTTCGATGATCCCGTTCAAGTCCAGCGGCAGCAGCTTCGGCTCGGTGGTGCGGGCAAAATCCAGGATCCGCTCCACGATCCTGTTCAGGTGTTCGATCTTCTCACCCATTAGGCGCGCATCTTCGGCGCGCGGATCCGAGGGCAGGAAGTTGAGATCGAGCGAGTGATACAGCATCTTCATCACCGTGAGCGGATTTCGGATTTCATGGGCCACCTCCGCCGCCAGCAGGCCCAGCGCGGACAACCGCTCGTTCTGGCGCAGCAATTCCTCCACGTCCACCACCCGCTCATAGAGCCGC
The DNA here is from genome assembly GCA_020848635.1 of Limisphaerales bacterium. Taxonomy (GTDB): domain Bacteria; phylum Verrucomicrobiota; class Verrucomicrobiia; order Limisphaerales; family JADLHS01; genus JADLHS01. The sequence goes on along the minus strand of JADLHS010000104.1, from coordinate 7,300 downwards.
GCTTTTTCGATGGCAATTGCGGAAAGCTCCGCGAAGGCCGAAAGAATCCGGATTTCCTCGTCGGAAAATAAATAGGGTTGCTCGGTGTAAACATTCAATGCGCCAATGGCCTCCCCGGCGAAAACCAGCGGCACGCTCAGCAGCGAAACCAGCCCTTCCTGCCGGGCCACTTCAACATTTTGATAGCGCGAGGAGGTCTGCACGTTTTCGACCTGGATGGGCTTCTTCCGCCGCACCGCCACGCCGAGCAGGCTCTCCTCGACACCGAGTCGCGGTTTCGCGATGTAAGCGAGGCCGGCGCCGAAGCTCGCGCGCAAATCCAGCCACGCCCCCGATTCATCCAGCATCAGCAGCGACCCCAGCTTGGCGCGCATCAACCCGCAAGCTTCGCGGGTGATGGTCTGCAGCACTTCGTCGAGGTTGAGGGCCGAATTGATTGTTCTGCTCACCCGGGCGAGGGATTCCAACAACCGCGCCTTCAACCGGATTTGTTCGTAGAGCCAGGTGTTTTGGATGACGCGCGCGGCCTGCACCGCGAGCGATTCCAACAGCTCCTGATCCTCGGCGCTGAACGCGTCCACCCGGTCGGAATCCACGTTCAACACACCGCGCACCTCGCCGTGGACTTCCAGCGGCACGGCCAGTTCCGAGCGCACCTCCGGCCGCAGCATGATATAGCGACGATCCTTGGTCACATCGCCGACCCGTGCCGGTTTGCGCGCCTGGGCCACCCAGCCGGTTAGGCCTTCGCCCGGGCGCAATTTCAAATCCTCGGCCTTCGTTGGCAGCCCCTGCGCCGCTTGGATTTCAAGGAAGCCGGTTGTCGGATTCACCAGCACCACCGAGCAACTCGACGCGTGCATGAGCCGCGCCGCCTCGCGCACGATCAGCAGGAGCGCGGGTTGCGGCTCGAGGGTGGAGTGGATGACGCTCCCGACCTGATAGAGCGACTTCAGCCGTTCGTACCGCGCCTTGAGCTCGTTGAGTTCGTTGTCCATAGAGATGGGTCTGGTTGCGCTGGCAAATCTGCCGCCACCCCTGTCACCGGACTCGTGCTGTCAGCCACAGCCCGGTGAGGGTGAAAAAGATATTCGGAAACCAACCGGCCAGCCAGGCCGGCAAATAACCCGCCGTGCCCGCCGCCAGCCCGATCTGCATCAACAAAAAATAGCTGAAGCCGATCAGGATGCTGCTGGCGACACCGACAAAAACGTTGCGGCGGCCCGACGCGGCCGCGAACGGCAGCGCGATCAATACCACCACCAGGCATTTCCACGGGGCGGCCAGCCGGCTATGCAACTGGGTGTAGAGCCAGAGTTGATCCGTGCGGCTGGCGCTGGGATGCAACCGCAGGTAATCGAGGATTTCCACCAGCGGCGGGCTGACCCGGTGTCGGTTCTTCAGGTTGAGCCGCCGGCTGATCTTGATCTCGCTGCGAATCTCTTCGGGGGTTTCGGAGAATTCCGGCAGCGGCAGAACATCGGAGCGCAACCCGGGCACCAGCGTGCCGTTCGTTGGACTCAAACTGTGAAATTCACTCACCCCGTAAAACACCCAGACCTCGTTCGACTGCGCGGCCCGCGCCGCCCGCAGCCAGCGACGGGACCCGTCGGGCAGCAACCAGATGACTTCCGGGTTGAGCATCTCGGCGGTCTGTTCGTTGAACACGCCGATCTTCCAGAGCCGCCCGTCGCGCGTGTTGTTGAAGCCGAGATTGCGAACCAAATACGGCGGGTCGCCGATGACGGTGCTCGTCTTTCGCCGCTGCTTGATCGCCTCGGCCCGGTCCACGCTGTCCGGCGACCAGATTTCGTTGATCGCGAACAACAACAGACTTGCCACGAAACCCACGCCGAAGTAGGGCGCCGCGATCCGCCACAAACTCAACCCCGCCGCGCGCATGGCGGTGATCTCCTGATGCCGCGCGTGTTGCGTCAGCGCATACAACACCGCCAACAACAGGGCAATGGGCAGCACATAGCCCAGCAGATCGGGCATTTTGACGAGATAATACTCGGCGATGTCGCCCACGCGCATCCCGCTCTTTTGAAAATCCCCCAGATCCTTAAACAGTTCCGACGTGACCCAGAAGATCAGGATGCTGCCGAGACAGTAGCCAAACGGCACGAGCAATTCCCGCAATAGATAACGATCCAGCAGACGCATTGGCTCAAAGGCTAGTCACCGCCTGCCGGACAGCAAGCTCCGGAAAAAGCTCGCCACCGAGGATCATCGGCGGGCGGGGCCGTGCTGCAACCCCGTATGACGACCCGCGCGATAACTGTCCCGAATGGCGCGGGTGATATAGCGCTTCGCGGCGGCCACGGCGCGGGGCAAGGACTCGCCACGCGCCAAAAACGCGGTGATCGCTGCCGAATACGTGCAACCCGTGCCATGCGTCGAAACGCCACGCACGAACGGGGCGACGAGCCGCAGCAGGGTCCGGCCATCAAAAAACACATCAGTCGCCACCGGTAGACTTCGCAGATGCCCGCCTTTGACCAGCGCGGCACAGCCGAACCGCCGGTGGATTTCCCGGGCCGCAGCTTCCAAATCGGCCAGGGTCCGCAGTTTTCCACCGACGAGGATTTCCGCCTCATCCAAGTTGGGCGTAACGAGCGCAGCGAGCGGCAACAGGCGTTCCATCAACAACCGGATCGCGCCCGGCTTCAACAACACGGCGCCGCTCGTGGCGACCATTACCGGATCCACAATCAGCGGCGGGCGTGGTCCGCGAGCGAAGCATTCGACCACCACGCGGATGAGCGCGGCGGAAAACAGCATGCCGGTCTTCACCGCCGCGGGCCGCAACTCAGCAAACACGGCTTCAATTTGCCGCCGCACCAAGTCAGGACGGATCGGCTGGATGCCGGTGACGGCGCACGGGTTTTGGGCGGTAACACAGGTAATGGCGGTCGTGCCATGCACCCCCAACGCCGCAAAGGCTTTCAAATCCGCCTGCACGCCCGCACCGCCGCCGCTGTCGGAGCCGGCGATGGTCAGGGTGATGGGAAGCTTCTTCCGCGCGGGGAGTTTGAGCGTTGGCGTGCGATTCACTTGAGAACGGTGGCGTGTTCCCGCAACCACTTCAAGTCCTGGTAAGGCTGGAAGGCAAAATTCAAATGGGTCACGAACGGCGCCCGCGCCATCTCCAACGTGTAGGCATCACGCCAGCGTTTGTACTCCACATGCCCGTCGGCAAAGGCCACCACCCCGCCCTGGTCATGCTCGATGGAGGGGAAATGGTAATACAAGGAGGACATCGCAATGCCGAAAGCGGAGTGACAGATCGAGTTGGGCGCGGTATCCACGAACGACAGCAACTGCGACGGTTGGGCCGCGGATACATCAGCGGTCTTGCGGAAATTAACGTGCGCCGGGCTGAGCAAGAAGTCTTCGCCGCCCGCCGGCTTTTCCCAATTCAGGTAGGCATTGAGCGCATACGTGCGCACCTTGGGCTTGCCACCATATTCGCTGCGGTCCGCCGGACACTTATAGATGGCCGCCGTCTTGAGATAATCCGCAAACGCGGCGTATTGGGGATCAATCAAGTATTTCGGGTCGGTGAAGGCGAGCATTTCGTCGCCCATGAATTTATGCGTTGCGCCTTGGACCCACAATCGCGTGTCGCCCAGGCTGGCCGGGGTGCCGTAGCCATTCGGCACCAGCGCGCCATTGTAGTCGCCGGCATAAAGTTCCCAAGTCAGCCCGAGTTGCCGCAAGTTACTGGTGCATTGGATCCGCTGGGCTTTCGCCTTGGCCTTGGATAACGACGGCAACAATAATGCCGCCAGAATCGCGATGATGGCGATGACCACGAGCAGTTCGATGAGGGTAAAGGCCCGGCCGCCCCGCATCCGGAGGCGGGGGAATAGCGCGGGCAACAGTTTCACACCTCCAGTCATATCATGCCTCCGACTTGTTGGCAAAAACTGAAAGCCGCCCCCCGAGCCGTTCGCCGCGATTGACTCGGCGCGGTGTCTCTCAAACAATCGCCGGGTCATGCGTTCGACCAAACGGCCATCGAATAGATCAAATCGCGTCGCCCAACTCGTCCGACCGCTCGTGCGGGCATTGCACCCGTACGTGCCCGGCGAGCAACCGAAGATCAGGGGCCTGATCAAGCTCAACACGAACGAGAATCCGTATCCGCCGGCGCCGCGCGTTTTACGAACCGTACAGGCGGCCGTGGACGGGCGGCTGCGGCTGTATCCAAATCCATCGGCGGAAGGCTTGCGCGCGAAGCTTGCGCAACTGCACCGCTGCCGGCCGGAGAACATCATCGTGGGCAATGGGTCGGATGAATTGCTGGCGCTGGCGGTGCGGGCGTTTGTCGAACCAAATGCCAGACGCAAAATGCCAGACGCAAAATGGGCGAAGGCGACCGTGCAGTATTTCACTCCCAGCTATTCGCTCTACCCAGTGCTGGCCGAAATTCACGGTGCGGCAACCAATGCCGTCCCGCTCAACGCCGACTTTAGTCTGCCGGGGGTCGCGGATCTGAAACGCCGCAAGCACTGGGATTTCAACGCCGCCCTCACGCTCGTCACGACACCGAATGCGCCGAGCGGGCGCGGTTATTCGCGAAAGGCTCTGGAAACGCTGTGCCAAGCCCAGCGCGGGGTGATCGTGCTGGACGAAGCTTATGTGGATTTCGCCGACGCGCACGCCCTGCCCCTTGCCCTCAGGCATCCGCAGGTCCTCGTGGCCCGGACGTTTTCCAAGGCCTACTCGCTTTGCTTTCAACGCGTCGGATACCTTGTCGGCCACCCCGAACTCATCGGCGCGCTGCACAAGATCCGCGACAGTTACAACGTGAACGGCCTCGGCCAGATTGCCGCCGAGGCGACGCTCGACAACCTCGCCTACTACCGCGCGAACTTCCGCCGGATCATCGCCACGCGGGGCTGGCTGGCCGGCGAACTCACGAAACTCAGCTTCCAGGTTTTGCCCAGCCAGACCAATTTTATTCTCGTCCGGCCGCCTCAGTTTCCGGCGGAAATCTGGCTGCAAAGTCTGCGCGCCAACAGAGTTCTCGTGCGCTGGTTCGGGGCGCCGGAAGTGCGAGATTATCTTCGAATCACCATCGGCACCCGGGCGGAGGCAGCGTCACTCGTGAGCGCGGCCCGGAAGATTCTGGCGGGCGGAGGACGGATTGCGTCAACTAAATGGGCAGGTTGATTGGTTGTTTGACGGAATTGCCCGCGATTCGAGCCTGGGTTTCTGGCGGTACTGGTTCTGCTGAACCATCAACGTGTACCAGGATTTCTACGGTCTAACACACGCGCCCTTCGACATCACGCCGAACCCGCGGTTCCTGTTTTACAGTTCGAAGCATCGCGAGGCTTTCAACCATCTGCTCTATGGCATCCGCGAGCGGAAAGGTTTTGTGCAACTGACCGGCGAAGTTGGCGCCGGCAAAACCACCCTCTGCCGGGCCGCTTTGGAACAATTGGATGAGCACTACTCGACCGCGCTGATTCTGAATCCGGTCATGAGTGCGGACGAACTCATGCGGGCCATTGCATTGGAATACGGCCTGCCGGTGACCGGGCTCGACCGCTTGAGCACGCTGGCCGTCATTAATCAGTTTTTGCTCCAGCAGGTCGAACGCCGCAAGGACACCGTGCTGATCATTGATGAGGCCCAGGATTTGACCGACGAACTGCTGGAACAGGTCCGCTTGCTCTCCAATCTCGAAACCGACGACCGCAAACTGCTGCAGATTGTTTTGATGGGCCAACCAGAACTGCGCGACCGGTTGAACAACCCAAAACTGCGCCAGCTCCGGCAACGCATCACCGTACGCTTTCATCTGCCGCCGCTCTCCCGCTTCGAGATGGCGCAGTACATCCGGCATCGTCTGCATGTTTCCGGCGCCAATGGTGAACCACGTTTCACGCCCCCGGCACTGTGGCGCGTGCATCGTTATAGCGGTGGCATCCCGCGCCTGGTGAACGCGCTTTGCGACAAGGCGCTGCTCGCCGGCTTCGTCCAGCAGACCGGGCGGATCAATTTCAACATCGTCGGCCTCGCCATCCGCGAGCTCGAAGGAAACATTTAAACCATGAACTCCCACCTGCGGGTTACCTGCTACCGGTTGAAGGCTGGCACTCCTTCCCGTCACGCCCTGGTCGCCCGCCGGCAGTTTCCCACTGGCGGTGTTTAACCCTTTCCTGCCATGAGCCTCATTAACGACGCCCTTAAACGCGCCAAGCAGACGCAACTACAGCGCCCGCCGCCGACGCCACCGCTGCAATTCCGACCGGTCGAGCCGGGGCAACCCAACCCCGTCCGCACGCCGCTCTTGTTTGTGGGACTGGCCTTGGCGTTGATCCTCGTGATCGCGCTGGGTGGCCTCGTTGTTTGGTTTGTGGCGCAAAAATCGGCCAACGGACTTCGCGTGGCCGCCCGGACCACGAACGAGGCGACCGCACCCGTCGCAGAGGATGCGAAGGTGGGACTCATCGCCACCCCAAAGCCTGCATCCGTCATTCCCGTTGAACCCGCGCCCGTCAGTGCGCCCGCGGGGTTGCCCGTGGCAACTGGGACAAACGCGCTCCAGGTAACAAAGACCGTCGAGCCGCCCAAAGCCTTGGCGACAAAGCTCCAAGGAATCGCGTTCCATCCCATCCGACCGTCCGCCATCGTGAACGGCAAGACGGTACTCGTTGGTGACCGCGTGGATGATTTCCGCGTGCTGGTAATCACACGCCGGAGCGTCACCCTGGCCAGCCCCGGAGCGACGAATGTTTTGAGTTTGTCTGAGTAACCGCTTCCCGGCACTCTGACGTGCAATGAACTGTTTCCCAATTCGATTCGCATGAATGAATTCCGCAAACGCATGGCCGCGTCGCCAGAATTCGCCCGCTTTGCTCCATTCCTGATCTTCTGCGCCATCACCACGGCGGGCGGCATGATGGACGGTGACTGGCGGTTCTGGCTTTATGCCGCCAAGGTTTTTGTGGGCGCGTGGCTGGTCTGGGAGATGCGCCCGTTCGTAACAGAAATGCGCTGGGCGTTCAGTTGGGAGGCAGTAGTCGTGGGCGTGGCCATTTTTGTGGTCTGGGTGGGACTTAATCCCTATTACCCTATGAACCAGTTGCTGTTCAAAGACACCAAGGAAAGCCTCTGGAATCCTTTTGAACGCTTTGGGGACGGCGCGTCAATTGCCTGGGCGCTAGTCGTTGTGCGCATCTTTGGAATGACGGTGATCGTGCCTCCGCTGGAGGAGGTGTTCTACCGGTCGCTGTTCTATCGCTATCTCATAAAATACGATTTCATGAAAGTACCGCTCGGG
>JADLHS010000103.1 GCA_020848635.1 Limisphaerales bacterium | reverse complement strand
TCGCAATCGCTCCGCGCCCTCCAGCGCTGCAGTAATTCGTGGGTTGCAGCAGCGCGATTCAATCGCCAACCTTCCGGCATGTCAGCGATCACCGTGAACCCGAAAACTAAGCCGACCAAACCCGCCGCCAAAGTCTCGCGCAAAAAGTCCCAACGACCAGCAGCCGAATCTGAACCGGAAATCTCCCTGCCGCCCGCGCACGATTGGCGCACCACGGACGAGGATGAGATCAATCGTCGCCGGTTGCGGGCGCGCGAAGGCACGTTTGTCATCCGCAACAGCGACGCGCAGTTTCCGGTGTTCTCCAATTTCTCCGTCGGCTCGGGCAGCGGACTGACTTACGCCGTCGAAATCCGCGATATGGCGGGGCGGCAGTTCGCCTGCGCGTGCCAGGATTTTCGTAAGAACGGCCTCGGCACCTGCAAGCACGTCGAGGCTGTGCTGCTCCACCTTGAAGCGCGGTTCAAGCGATTGTTTGTGCAGGCAGTCAGGGATGGTTCGCCGCGCGTGGATGTCGTGCCGGATGATGCGGCGGACTCGTTGCGCGTCGAGCGCGGGCTGGCGCGGCTGCCGAAAACCGTGCGGGGCTGGTTCGCCGCGGATGGCCGGCTGACCGGCACATCGGTAGAGGATGCTTTGGCGGCTCTGGAGAAACTGCAGGCCGGTGATTTGCCGGAAGTACGGCTCTCGCAGGAAATTGGCCCGTGGCTCGAAGCCCGCCGGCACCGCGCCGAGCGCAAGGAGTTGCGCCGCGAATACGAGTTGAAGGTTCACAGTGGCGAATGGCCGGCGCACGAGACGCGCGTGCCGTTGTTTCCCTACCAACGTGAAGGCATGTTGCATCTGGCCTTCACCGAACGCGCGCTGCTGGCTGACGAAATGGGCCTCGGCAAAACCTCCAGGCCATCGCCGCGTGCGCGTTGCTGCGGCGGCTGGACCGGGCGAAGCGCGTGCTCGTCGTCACGCCCGCGTCACTCAAGGGCGAGTGGGAGGAGCAAATCCGGCAGTTCACTGATCTGCCCACGCGCCTCGTCTTCGGCGGGTTGGCCGCCCGGCGCGAAGCTTACGAAGCGGGCACGTTCTTTACCGTGGTGAATTACGAGCAGATGATCCGCGACGCGCTGGAGGTCAACGCGCGTTTTCGCCCCGACGTGGTCGTGCTCGACGAAGCGCAGCGCATCAAGAACTGGAACACGCAAACCGCGCAGGCGATCAAGCGTCTCAAGAGCCGTTACGCGTTCATCCTCACCGGCACGCCCATTGAGAACCGTATTGACGAACTGTACTCGCTGATGGATTTCCTCGAACCGCGCGCGCTCGGGCCGCTGTTCCGCTTCAATCGCGACTTTTATCAATTCGATGAACGCGGTCGTCCGGCGGGTTACTGTGATCTGGCCCGGCTGCACGAACGCATCGCGCCCTACATGCTGCGCCGGCGCAAGAGCGACGTGGAAACCGAACTGCCCGACCGCACCGACCGCCAGCACTTCGTGAAGCTCACCCCAAAACAGCAGCAGGTTTACGACGACCACCACGACGTCGTGGCCCGGCTGGCATCCATCGCCAAACGCCGCCCGCTCACGAAACAGGAGCAGGACCGGCTCATGATGCACCTCGCCATGATGCGCATGGTCTGCGACACGCCCTACATTCTCGATCCGAAGGTACGCGATTGTCCGAAACTGGCGGAGTTGGAAAAGGTTCTGGAGGAATGCCGCGACAACCCCGGCGTGAAGGTGATCGTGTTCTCCGAATGGGAGCGGATGCTTGAACTCGTCCGTGACCTGTGCCGGCGGCTGAAGCTGGGGTTCGCGTGGCATACCGGCTCCGTGCCGCAGCAACGCCGCCGAGGCGAGATCAACGCGTTCAAGACCGACGCCAACTGCCGCGTGTTTCTCAGCACCGATTCCGGCTCGACGGGTTTGAACCTGCAAAACGCCAGTGTCGTGGTTAACTGCGACCTGCCGTGGAATCCGGCGAAGCTCGAACAGCGCATCGCCCGCGCGTGGCGCAAGCACCAGACCCGCGCCGTCACCGTCATCAACCTCGTCGCGGAAGGCACCATAGAACACAACATGCTGGTGACGCTGGCCAACAAGCAGGCGTTGTCCGACGGCGTGCTGGATCGGCGCGGCAATCTGGACGCCATCCCGCTCCGCAGCGGTGGGCAGGCATTCTTGAGCAAGCTGAACCAGCTCGTGGGCGAAGCCCCCGCGCGACCGGTGGCTGCGGAGTTGAAACCCTCGAAGCCGTCGGATCGTCCGCGTGCGTTCGCCGAGGAAGCGCGCCGCCAACTCGGCGCAGGATTGGTTTCATGCGAGCAGCGTTTTCCCCGCGAAGGCCCGCACTCGGTGCTTTACGTGGTGGTCGAGAACCAGGCGGCGCTGCACCGGCCCCGGCTCGAAGCCCTGCACAAGGAATTCTGCGCTGATCTTCAATCTGTCGCGCCCGTTCAACTGGAAGTGCTGGATCGTGCCACGCACGAGGCGTTGGAGCGGCTGATTGCCGCCGGGTTGATCGCGCCCGTCAGCCGCGCGGCGCGCCCGCTGCATCCGGTGGCGGAAACGCCCGCACCGTTGAGCGCACAAGAACTTGCGAAGGCAAAAGCCCACCGCGATCTGGCTGCGCGCAAACTCAAGATGGCCCGCCTTCTGGCTGATGGCGGGCTGCCCGACGAGGCGCGGACACCGCTACTCGACGCTGCGTTGGCGT
>JADLHS010000102.1 GCA_020848635.1 Limisphaerales bacterium | reverse complement strand
TTCAAGTTTCATCCGCCGCTGCCAGAGGTCGAAGTGATACAGCGCCACGACGACGAGGGAGTGGCCAATTTTGCCTGCCGCCACGAGCCGGGGAATCTCCGCCACCGGCACGAGCCGCGTGACGAGGTCTTCGCCGTGATCAAACTCGACCGGGTGAACGCAGCGGCAATGCTCCACAAGCACCGTGTAACAGGTGTTGCTCATGATGGCCGGATTCGGAAGAATTTGCCCGAGCAGCCGCGCATTTTCGCCCGCGAAGCCGGTTTCCTCGCGCAACTCACGCGCGCCGGCCGCCACGGGCGATGCGTCCTGCCGGTCAATCATCCCGCCGGGAATCTCGAGTTCCACCGTGTTCGAGCCATGCCGAAACTGCTCCACCATCACCAATTCCTGCTCCGGCGTTACGGCGACGACGTTCACCCAGTTGGCGCAATCAATCACAAAGAAATCATGCTCCGCCTGCGTGCGCGGCGACACTTTCCGATCCGAGCGTACGGTGAAGATGCGAAAATCCCCGAGCGGCTTTGTGTCGGTCTGCTTCCAGGGGCGAATCGGGTTCTCGGCGCTTTGGCTCATCGAGTGAATCGTAAATCGGCCCCGGCCAATTCAGAAGCCCTTTTCCTTTGCCGCCCAGCCCTGCTGCATCAGGCTGAGCAAATGCGCCAAGGCCGCCGCATAACTGCGCCCTTTTTCCGCTGCCAACTGCCGGGCCCGTTTGTCCAATTGCGCCGCCATCGCCACCGAATTTGCCGGCGGGCAACCCAGCGCAACGAGGCGGGCGGCGAGTTCAACTCGGTTCATGGCAAAAAGCAAGAACCGCGAATGGAGCCGGCGCCTCATTCGCGGTTCGCAAATCGAGCGCGGTTACTTTACCGAATCGCGCATCACGATCTTGACGCTCTCCAAGGTCATGCGTTTGAGCGGTCGGTCGCCCGGGGCGGTGGGCGTGGTGGCAATCTTCTCCAGCACATCGTCGCCTTTGATTAATTTGCCGTACGCGGTGTATTGCTTGTCCAGGAAACGGGGGTCGCCATGGCAGATGAAGAATTGCGACCCGGCGGAATCGGGGTCCTGGGAGCGCGCGGCGGAGAGGACACCGCGCACATGGGCTTTGTCGTTGAATTCGGCCTTGATCTTGTAGCCGGGATCGCCCGTGCCCCAGCGGCTCTGCTTGGACTCGTCCTTCGTGAGCGGATCGCCGCCCTGGATCATGAAGCCCTTGATGACGCGGTGAAAACAGGTGCCATCGTAGAAACCCTGCCGCGCAAGCTTCTTGAAATTTTCGACGTGGCCCGGCGCGACATCCGGCCAGAATTCAAGGACCATTTCGCCTTCGGAGGTTTTGAGGACAGCGACTTCGTTGGTGTTCACAGTTTTGTTATCCGGTTTGGTTTCAGGTATTGTGGTCTTCGGCTCTTCGGCGGAGGCGGTGACCAGTCCCAGCCCCAAGCCCAATGTGCAAATTAGCAGCGATATTTTCATATATGCGAACCGGAATGTTCCAGTTCCCGCCGCCAAAGTCACGCGTGGATTTTTCCTTTCGGGGCGGATGGCCTGTAACCAATTTCCGCCATCCGCGTCTCAGGTTACAGCCGCCGCGCCATGAAGGTGCGGCAAAACAAAAGAAAGAGTCAGCTTATGAAGATGCAAAAAGTCAGTTTGATAGCCGCCCTGACGGCGGGCGCGTTGATTGCGTTTAGTCCCCTGGTGCGGGCCGAAGATAAACCCACCCCGCCCGAAGGTCGTCCGCCAGCGGGTCAGCGCGCGGAGATGGCCAAGGAACGGCTCGCCAAAATTGCGACTGAACTCAAGCTCACGGATGAGCAGAAGACCAAGGTCGCCGCGGCGTTGAAAGAACAGGCCGAGAAGATGCGCGGCTTGAAGGATGCCACGCCGGAAGAGCGCAAAGAAAAGGTGAAAGCCGGTCGCGAGGAGATGCAAAAGAAAATGAAAGAGATTCTCACGCCCGAACAATATACGAAGTGGGAGAAGCTGCGGAAAGAGGGCGGCCCGGGTCGGCCCGGTCGCCGTGGCGGTCCCGGTGCGGAGAAGCCGGACAAGAACTGAGCGACGGTCGTATGGATTGTGCTTCCGGAGGGACGACGCCCGTCGTCCCTCCGTTTTGCTGGGACGGGCTCAGAACAGATTGTTCACGAGGATGCCGAGGACGCTCAGGGGCCCCTGGTCTTCCAAGCCTTCGGTCGCTTTGTCCACCTTCTGCAGGGTCAGCTTGGCGTTCTTGTAGAATTCCTGATCGTTGATGAGTTTGCCGACGGTGCCTTGTCCACTATTCATCTTCTGAAGGATTTCCTTGAGGCTCGTCATCGAAGCCGTGGTTTCCGCGTATAGTTTTTCGTCCTTCACCATTTTGCCCAACGAGCCTTCGCCGGCATTCACGCCATCAATGATCTTACGGGCGTCGCCCAAGGCGGCTTTAATCTGATCCGTGGTGGATTGCAGGCTGGTAACCGTGGTCAGCGCGGAGTTATAGAGCGCGTCGTCGTAGATGAGTTTGCCGAACGTGCCTTTGCCATCCGCAATCTGGCCGGACATGGCCCGAAGATTGGCGATGGTGGCGGTGAGCGGGGCGCTGTTTTGCTTGATAAAATCCGTAAGCGGACCGAACAGGTTTTCGATCTTGTCGCCCGTGAAGCTCTTCGTGAGATTTTCCACGCCGGTGGCGACATTGTCGAGCTTCTGCATGATGACGCTGAGATCGGGTTGCTCGATGGTTTGAAGGATGGTATCGGGGGTGGCGAGCCGGCCGGCGGGCGTGCCGAAATCCAGCGCAACGAAGCTCTGGCCCATCAAACCGGCGAACTTGATCGTGGCGGTCGTGTCGGTTTTCACCGGCGTGCTGGCACGCAGGCTCATGGTGACGCGAACCTTGCCGTCGGCGAGCTCGATCTTCTCCACCTTGCCGACCTCGACGCCGGCCATTTTCACACGGTCGCCCAGCTTCAACTCCTGGGCGGTTTTGAACAGGGCGTGGACTTGCAAGCCGCGCTGGAATTTCTCGAAGCCGCCGAGGATGTACATGATGATGAAGGCGGCCAGAATGATGAAGGCCACGAACAGGCCGAGTCGGGTTTCAAGGGTGTTTTTCATAGGCTGGATTTTTCGCGGTGGAAGTCGGCATGGAGAAATTCACGGATGATGGGATGATGGCTGCGCCGGACTTCGTCCGGCGACCCGACGGCAAGGATTTCGCCCTCGTTGATCACCGCGATCCGATGGGCGATACCGAAGGCGAGCTCCCGGTCATGGGTGACGACCATCGAGGTGACGCCAATGCGCTGGTTAAGCGTGTGGATTTCCTCGCCGATGACGACGGCGGAAATCGGGTCCAGCTCGCTGGTGGGTTCATCATAGAGAATCAACTGCGGGTCAATAACGAGGGCGCGGGCGATGGCCACGCGCTTTTTCATGCCGCCGGACAGCTCGCTAGGAAACTTTGCCTCCGTGCCCTTCAAGCCGACCACCGCCAGTTTTTCCGAGACGACGCGGGCGATCTCCGCCGGCGGTTGGAGCCGGTGTTCGCTCAGGTAGAGGCCGACATTCTCGCCAACGGTGAGCGAACTGAACAGGGCGCCGGACTGGAAAACCATGGCCATGCGGAATTTGTCCATCACCCCGGAAGCCTGAATGGATTCGCCGCCGATGAGGATTTCGCCGGCATCGGGCACTTCGAGCCCAATCACATGACGAAGCAAAACACTTTTGCCACTGCCGCTCGGGCCCATGAGCACGAAGATTTCGCCCGCCCGGACCTCGAGATCAATGCCCTTGAGGACTTCCTGTTTGCCAAAACTGCGGCGCAGTCCGCGCACTTGCACGCTGACACCCTGGTGTTGGTTTTGCGGGGCGTTCATCAATGAAGCAAAATGCGGGTGAGGACGTAGTCGAACATTACAATCAGCACGATGGAATTAACCACGGCCTTGGTGACGGAGCGTCCAATGCCCCGCGGACCGCCGCGCGTGATGAGACCTTGATGACAGGAAACGACCCCGATGATCCACGCGAAACAAAAACTCTTGAACACACCGTTGGCGACATCTTTGACCTCCACCACGTCCTTCATGGTCGTGAAGAATGACTGGATGGGGATATCAATCTGCCCGGTGACCGTGCATACGACCGCACCGCCGAGCCAGCCGACCAGGATGGCGAAGGTGACAAGCATCGGTAACGCGACCGCCAGGGCGACGAGGCGGGGCAGCACAAGATAGGTGACCGGGTTGATGTTCATCGTGCGCAGCGCATCGATTTCCTGATAAACACGCATGGAGCCGATTTCAGCGGCCATGGCGGAACCCACGCGGCCCGCAATCAGGATCGCCATCATGATCGGCGCCAGTTCCTTTGCCATGGCGATGCCGACGAGTCCGCCGACGGCGTTGTGCAAGCCTCGTTCGACGAGCAGCGGTCCGGTTTGCAGAGCGATCACGCCGCCGAGGAAAAATGACAGCACACAAATCATCAGCAGACTGGCGTTGCCGATTTCGTAAAACTGCTCAAAGACCTTGGCGCGCTGTCGCCAGACGAGGGGCAACGCGCATAACGTCCTCCAAAAAAGGAGCACCATTTCACCGATGTTCTGAAACATGATCGGGCCGACTCTGTGATTTTGACTGCGGGAGGTAAAACAAACGCCAGCGTTTGGTTTCCGCGCTGGATTCATACTGGATAAGCCCAAACAGGAGCGAGCCTTTTTTGAGCGTGGGCGAAGTTTCGCGCCGGTAGAAATTCCAGAGCAGCGACTGGCTGGCGGCGCCGGTCTGGGGGTTGTTCTCCGCGCGCCAAACGGACCAGAGCGGCGAGTAATTGCGCTCGATGCTCTTGCTCGCGGGCAGCAGGGGTTCGAGCGGGGCGAAAATTTGCAGGCGGGCGTTGCCACTGTAGTCGCGCTGGTGGGTAAAGAACGGCCACAAATCAGTGCGGGTTCTGAAATTTCCCGTCTCCGAGCTTTTCGCACTCGTGTGCGAATAGAGGAATAACAGGATGCGCGTGCGGCCATACTCGAGCGGCGGGGAGTGGATGCCTTTGAATTTGTAGAGCGGCCAAAGGTAAAAATTGCTGTCCAGCCGGCTTTCCGGCGTATCGGTATGCACCCGGCTGAAAAAGGGCCATACGCGGTTGGCGGTTTTGCCCTCGCCGCGCGTGAAGACGATGAACGGCCACGGAGCGCCCACCTCGTGGTAATGCCGGGTGCGGTCATCGGTGATCGTCAGTCCGATCGGGGTCAAATAACTCGTCGAGTCACGCATGGGCGAACGCAATTGGTTGTAGAAGGGCAGCACCACCAGTTGGTCCTCTGCGTTGGTCGTGCCGATTTCGCGGTGTTGGTTGAAGTAGAACGGCCAGAGGACGAAGCGTTTGTCATAGCCGGGCGTGGTTTCCAGCTCGCCCCAAACATTCGTTTTGGTGGTGATCGCTTTCTGTTCATGACCCAACAGCGGCCAGAGCTGCCAGCCTTTCATCCCGTCGCCATAGCGCAGGTGAAAGAAGGGGTAAACATAGTTGTAGGTCGTGAAATCCCCTCGGCGGGCATCAAGAAACTGCCGCCGCAGATCCGCTTCGGGATCCAGTGGCACCGGGCTGGCGGATGGTCGGCGGACAGTCTTCACGTAAAATGGCCAGAGAACAAAATCTATCTCGCTGCGAAAAATGCGTTTTTTGAGATGCCCGTAGATCGGAAATAGCGCGGTGTAGTTTAGATTGGTGTCCGGGGAGCGTTGTTGCATGTACAACGGAAAAATATTGAACTGCCGCCGCGGCACCTCGGCTTGCTCTTGACCGCCCGTAAAGTTCAGCAATTGGCCGAGGTGCCAACGGTATTCGTGGCCGTAGCGGTCAAAACTCAAGAGGGGGTAGAAAAAATCATACTCCTCGGAGTCCGTGTCCGGACGGACCACATGCGAGAAGATTGGCGGAAACGCTAAGGTTTTTTCTGACTCGGTTTCCTGCTGGTAGAACAACGGGCCCAGCGCCTCGGTTCGGTCTCCGGCTTCCAGTGTCAGTTGGTAACGGGAGAACAGAAACCCGGCGTTGGCGTTAGCGTCGCCGCAGACACCGAATCCAGATCCGAGCATCAGCCAGCAAAGCAGAAGGGCTCGAAAGCCCGTCCCACGACCAAGCAATAACGATAGCGCCAGGTCGGATTTGCCGGCCGGCCGCCAAAAGCATCGGGATTGACTTTGAGTTCGAATCATCTAAAATTGCCCACGCGCTTGAGCTTCATGTCTCAGCGTGAGGTTTTTACCTCGGTTCCTCCCGACCCGGTGCCGATCATGCATTGTCGGCACTGGGTTGGTTTTTTTTCTGTTTTCGCTTTTTCATCATCAGATTCAACAACGCCGGCAGAAACGTCAGCCCTGCCACCATGCAGGTGGCCACGCCGGTTGCCATGACATAGCCCAGGCTCTCGATGCCGCGATGCTTGGCCAAGGCCAGACTACCAAAGCCCGCGATGGTTGTCAGACCGGAAACCAGCACGGCTTTGCCCGTGCTCTTGGCGAGGATGCTCGGCGTCTGCTCTTCCGCGAAGCGATTCAGGATGTGAATGCCGTTGGTCACCCCAATGCCGATGATGAGCGGAAGCATCATGATGTTGGCTGGGTTTAGCGGAATATTGAACCAGCCCATGACGCCGCCCAGCCAAAGCGAGCCAATTCCCACCGGCAGCAACGCCAGGATCACGGAACCGAGGGTGCGGAAGTGCATGAACACCAGGATGGCGATCGCCGCCAGGGAATACAGCGCCGCTTCTTCGTAACTGCGCTTGAGCAGCGTCGTGTATTCCAGCAATTGCACCGGCGTGCCGGTGACATTCGGATCAATCGTCCGCACCTGCCGGACAAACTCCTCCTGCGGTGCGCGTTGCCAGACATTTTCCTTGGGATAGACTTGCAGCAAGTGTTTTCCGTGGATGCCGACAAAGCGATCCCGCAACGCCGATGGCAGATCCTCCACCCGCAGTTTTTCCCGGTTGTCCTGCTGCTGCAACGCTTCGAACGTGGAGCGCAGGTCATCGAAAAGCGCACGCTGATAGGTGCCCAGTTGGGCGGCCACCAGCGGCTGATCTGCAGTGGATCCCCGCAACATTTCTTTGCGGAAAACCTCAATGGCCTGGTAGAGGGAAGTCAGCCGGGCCGTCACCGCCGCATCGTCTTTCTGCGCTTCCTCGCGCGCCAGACCGATGTAGCCATTCAAGGAGTAAAGGCTGCGGCTCAATTCCAGCACGTCAACCGGTTTGCGGTCGGCTTCGTCAAATCGCAATGGGGCCAAATCCTTTTTGACTTCCCCAATCACCCGGAGTTTTTCGGCCTGATTCTCCGTGAGGAACTTGGCGATGGAATCCACGCCCGCCACCGCCGGGAGTTGCTTGAGCCGCTGCTCCAGCTCCACCGCCTGTGCCAGGGAATCGGTGACGACCGCCGCGAACAAAACCGAGCGGGCGGCGGCATTGGTGCCGTCCTCCTGCCCGGCGGCCGCCGTTGCAGCAATGAGTTTGGTCGCAAAATCAACGGCCGGCAGACCCTTGCTCTGCATGTTGAGCAGGTTGTAATCGAATTGCACTTTTCGCATCTGCCCCGCCGATCCGGCACACAAGGCCACCGTCACGACGATCACCAGCACGGGGCGACGCAGCCAAAGATTTTCGATGCGTTCGCGATGGTCCACCTTGCCCGCCATTTCGTGATCCAGCACGTTTTGCCGTCCGCGCAACACCAGCACCGGCAACAACGTCAGCATTGGCACGAGACAGACGAGCAAGCCCCCACCGCAAATAATCCCCATCTCCTGAATCCCCTTGAAATCCGTAAATCCCATGGCTAGAAAAGCGCCCGCCGTCGTAAAGGCGCCGGTGAAAATTCCCTGCCCGGTAAATACCAGCGCCTTCGTCATGGCCTCCGCCTCGCTCTTGCCGTGCTGCAATTCCTCCTCGTAGCGCGTGACCAGATGCACCCCGAAATCAATTGCCAGTCCGATCAGGATGGGGACAAAGGTCACCGTCAGAATATTCAAATGCCCAACCACCGCGGTGGTAAAGGCCATCGTGTACCCCAACCCCACCACCAGACAAAGCGTGGCCTTGAGCGGGCGTCCGGTCTCGTTGTACCCGTAGATGAAAATCAGCGCACAGAGGATGAGCGATACGATGCTCGCCACCGTGGTATCGCTTTGCGACTGCTTCATTTCGTCATGGACCAACACCGGTTCGCCAGTGAGGCCCACGTTTATGCCGGGCACTTCCGCCTGCGTTTCCGCGGCCAACTGCCGCAGCCGCAACACGGCGGCACTGTTCTTTTCTTCTGTCACCGCCTGGGCGGTGACGAGATAAATCTGACCCTTGGCAAAGGTGATATAAACGCTGCGTTCCGCCTCCGGCCCGGCGGCAAACAACGCAAACACCCCCGGCGAGGGGGGGCTGCCACCGCGCCGCAAACTCGCCGTGGCCTGGGTCACGATGCGTTCTAGCGCGGGAATCGCCCGGATTAGCGACTCCGTTTGCTCGTTCCGTTCCCGCTTGGCCGTGCGGAACTGCGTGTTGATCATGTCGAACAACGACACCAAGTTGGTGGTATGCGTGAAGGGATCAATGAACGGCAGGTAATCGTTCAGTTTTTTTCGCAGCTCCAGGAGATCCGGTTCTGGCACGAACAGGAGCGCCTTTGAGCCGAGCATCTTCAAGTCGCCTTTATAAAAGACGTGCATGAAGAGGTTTGTTTCCGCTTCCAGCTTTGCCCCGATTCGCTCGACAAACTGCCGGTTCTTCTCGGCGTTCTCGCTCTCCACCACCACCACCAGATCATCCTGGGTGGGAAACTCCTTTTTGAACTGGAGAAAATTCTGGTGATATTTCTTGCCGCTGCCGACCAAGTCGTTCCGATTGGTCCGGAACTCCAGAAACCTGACCGTGTAGAGAATACTGAGCCCGAACAGGATGATCTGTGGCCAGAAAAACCATTGCCGCCGATGAATGACCGCCCACGCCAGCTTGCCCAGCAGGCGGGCGGTAAGGCTTTCAGTGCTCAGGGGGTTCATTTCAAGAGGTGCCGCGTTACTAGCCCAACCTCCGAGACTCCTAGTGCCTCAACCGCCTCCGAAGTTCTCGCGCCCCGCGCTCCCATCGTGAATGCCCGGCGGCGACAGCAGCCTTTTCCTGATGAAAGCGGGTAAATCATCCGACGAAATCCTGGTTGGTGGAAACCGCGTTCACGCCATGGGCTCCACCGACACCGCCGTGCCGTAGCAGATGACTTCCGTAATGCCGTTGCCGATTTCAGTTGCGTCGTAGCGCACACCGACCACGGCATTCGCGCCCAGTTTGCCGGCATGGGTGAGCATCTGGTTGAACGCGTCTTCGCGGGCCCGTTCGCACAGTTCCGTGTAGAGCGTGATGTTCCCGCCGAAGATGCTTTGAATGCCCGCGCCGATGTTGCCGATGATGGAACGCGATCGCACCACGATCCCGCGCACGACACCATGCGACTTCATCGCCCGATAACCGGGCAATTCAAACGTGGTCGTTGTCAGTGGATGCGTCTGATTCATAATCGGATTCAACACCAGATGGTGAAGGCGCGAAAGCTCTTTCCCGCGCGGTCATTGGACGGCGGTTGGCAGTGGCAACGGTGCCAGCAGCGGGTTTAGCGCCGCCACCCACTTGGCATAGCCGGCGGCGTTGAGGTGCAGCCGATCCGGAAACTCGGCTGGCTTCGCCTCGCCTTGCTCATCGGCGAAGATCGTGTAGGTGTCGCAACGGATGAATTGCGGGTCGCGCGCAACCCATTCATCTACGAGCGCGTTCAGTTGCTGGATTTTGGCCGCGGGCCGCCGCAGACTCGCCGCACTCGGCATCACCCGGCACACGATCACGGGCAATTTCGCGTTCGAGTTCTTGAGAGCGGTAAGAATGGCTTTGAGATTGTCTGCCACATCGGCCGGGTTCGCCCCGATGTCGATGTCGTTCGTCCCGATCAGCAACACCACCGCCGCCGGGTGCAAGGCCAGCACATCTTCCGCCAGCCGGTAAAGAATGCCCCGGGTGGTATCGCCACTGATGCCGCGATTGGCGCAGCGATACTTGGGGAAATATTTGCCCGGCTCGCCCCAGCCTTGCGTGATGGAATCGCCTAGAAAGACGACCGCCCCCTGGTCCCCCAGCGCGCGCTGGCGGAACTCCGCCCGGCGTTGGCCCCAGACCCCGTCAAACCAGTCCCCCTTCTGCACCGGCCCCTTGCCGGGCAGCATCTCAGCCGTGGGGGCCTTTTCCAGCGCATGGGTTGCAACCGGAACTTGCGGCTCGGCCCGGACTTGCGGCGCCCCGGATAGAGCGGTGACCAAGGTGACGGTTGCCAGAACCCAACGGCAAAGCTGCGGTGGTTTGTTCATGGCATCACGGCGTCGGATCGAAACGGTCGGCGAAACCGGCATAGCGGGATTAAAACCTCACCTGTTCCAGATACATCAGAGTCTGCGGCAGCTGTTCCAGCACGGTTGGCGATTCGTCTTCGATGAAATAGTATTTCACGCCGGCTTGTTTCGCCGCGCGCAACAGCGCGGGCCAATCCACCTGTCCCGTGCCCACTGCCACGTCGTTCTTGGTATCCGTGCCGCCGGACAGCGAGCCGGTGGCCACGCCTTTCTTCAAATCCTTCACATGCATCAAAGCCCAGCGGTGGCCGTATTTTTCCAGCAACTTGACCGGGTTCTGACCCGGGAAGACCACCCAGACCACATCCATCTCAAAGCTTACGAACTCCGGCTTTGTCTCTTTCATGAGCAGATCGAACAGCGTGCCGTCGCCGTAGGGCACAAATTCGTAACCGTGATTGTGGTAGAAGAACTTGACGCCGTGCCTGGCCAGCACTTCACCCGCGCGATTGAAAACCTTCGCGGTTTCCCGGGTCCATTCCTCCGTAACTTGACCCTGGTGCGGCACCCAGGCCACCCCGGCGTAATCCAGCCCGAGGGCTTTGGCCTCCTTGGCGACGCCTTCCGCATCGTCGCGGAAACGTTCGTAGCTGAAATGCCCGGCGACCGCATTCAGGTGGTTTACCGCCAGCAAGGCCCGCAATTCTTCCGGCACCAGACCGTAAGTGCCGGCTAATTCCACGTCCCGAAAGCCGAAGTCGCGCACGAGTTTGACGGTACCCGGCACGTCTTTCGCAAACTGCTCCCGCAGACTGTAAAGCTGCAAGCCGAGCGGCCCCTTGAAACTGGCCATCTTCCCGAGGTCAGGGTTTTTGTCGGCGGAGAATTGGCAACCGGAGGATACCGCCAGCGCGCCCAACAACGTGATCGCCCGTATCAGTTTTAAATTCATACGCCCAATTAACACGATTCGCTCGCGCAGGGAAAGCGGGATTATAGCCGGGCGAACGTGCGAGTTTGGCGTCGCGTGACGCGTCAGGGCTGGACTGCGTCGGGCCCGGGTTTTCCATTTTGGAACACCAATGCCCCCGTCGGGCAATGCTTCACACACTC
>JADLHS010000101.1 GCA_020848635.1 Limisphaerales bacterium | reverse complement strand
TTGCGGATTCCGATGAAGGCGGACAGCTGTTCCGATTCATATCGGACACTTGTTCCGATGGATGTCGGACAGGTGTCGGAGCGAAGCGACGCTCGGGATTGATTCATAAAAGAGTGTCCGATCACAGTCAAGTGTCAGCGTTGGTTTGGCGGCAAGTTTCGGAGCCCCCGGAGGGGCGACGCTTCTCTCCGTGGACTTGGGGTGTGACCGCGCCGTCGATTCGGGCGGGCCGGCGAGCAGCGGCGAGGAGCTTGCGAGTTCCAGCTCGCCTCGCCGCTGGTCGCCACGCGTAACGGACTCGCCCCGCCCGCCCGAATAGGCGCGCCAGTGAGGTTGGGGTTCATGCCTCCGCAGGCTCCGGTTGGGCGGCCGCCAGGCCGCCGGGTTTGCGCAGCGACTCGCCTTTGAGTTCGAGCCGATAGGCGTTATGCACCAGGCGATCCAGGATGGCGTCGGCCACGGTGGCGTCGGCGATGATCTCGTGCCACTGACTGACGGGGAACTGACTGGTGATGAGAGTGGCGCCCTGACCCTGGCGGTCGTCGAGGATTTCCAGCAAGTCGCGGTATTGTTTGCCGACCACGCTGGCGATGCCCAGGTCATCGATGATCAGCAGTGACACGCGCGCCAGTTTCTTGAGCAGTGGCAGGAGGCTGCCATCGGCTTGGGCGGTTTGCAGGGCCCGAAAGAGTTTGGGCGCGTAATAGTAGAGCGTCCGGTGACCGTCCCGGCAGGCGTGCTGGCCCAGGGCGCAGGCCAGAAAGGTTTTGCCCGAACCGGTGGGCCCGGTGATCAGGCATTGGCGGTGCTCGGCCACCCACGGCGTGGCGCGCAACTGTTCGATCTGCGCCCGCTTGAGGCCGCGGGGATGCCGGTAGTTGATGTCTTCGAGGCTAGCGGCGATTTTGAGTTGGGCGCTGTTGAGCCGGGTGGCGAGGGCGCGATTTTCTTTCCACAGCCACTGGCGTTCGGTCAGCAAACCGAGCCGCGTTTCAAAATCCAGCTGGGTGATGTCCGGCTGGCGGCGTTGTTCCTCCAGGGCTTGGACCATGCCTTCCAGGCGGAGGGCGTGGAGTTTATCGAGGGTTTGCGTCGGTAACATAAAGCGATGGGTCAGTGGTAATAGTGGTGGCCGCGGAGGTTGGGATGGGCGGGACTGGGCAGGGCCAGTTCCGGTTCCCGGGGTTGTTTTTCGAGATGATGTTCCAGGATGGATTTGATGCTGACATAGGTGCAGGTGCCGAAGTGCAGCGCCCGTTCGCAGGCGGCCTCCAAGCGTTCGGCGCTGGTGGCTTTGCCCAGCCGCATGATGCCCAGGCAGGAGCGGAAGCCCTGTTCGGGATGGGGCCGACTGGCGAGGATCTGCTCGACGACCCGCGCACAATGAGGGCCGGTCTTTTGGGCCCACTGCACGAGCCGCCCGGGCGTCCATTGCAGATAGCGTTGATGGGCCTTGGGCCGATGCTCATCCACGGTGGTAAACTTACCGCGTTGGTGGCTGCGCGCGTGCGCGGCCACACGTTTGCCGCGTTGAAACAACTCGACGGTGTGCTCGGTCAGGCGCACATCCAACGGCTGATGGATCAGGGGATGGGGCACACTGTAGTAGTGGTGATCCACGACGACGTGATAGTCGATGTTGACCGTCGCCACGGACCAGGTGGCCAGTTGGAACGGCTGGGCCGGCAGGGGCAGCAACTGACTCTTTTCCTGGGCGTCAAACCATTGGTCGCGCGAGCCGTCGAGTTTTTGAAACGGCTGGGCGTTGAGTTGGGCCAGCAGCGGCCGCATCGCCTGGTTCAATGCCGCGACACTGAAGAAGCGTTGATGGCGCAAGACCGCCAGGATCTGGCGCTCTACGATTTGCACGCCGGTTTCCACTTTGGCTTTATCCCTTGGCTTTTTTATCCGCGCCGGCAGGATCACGGTGCCGTAATGCTCGGCCAACTCCTGATACGTGCGGTGCAGTTGCGGTTCGTAGCGGCAGGGCCGCACGACCGCCGTCTTGGTGTTGTCGGGCACCGTGGCTTTGCTGACCCCGCCAAAAAAGTTATACGCGTGGACGTGGCCAGTGATCCACGCCGGCAACTGCTCGTTCGGGAACGCCTCCAGAAAGGTCTTGTTGCTCGCGCCGAGCACGGCCACGAACACATGCGCGGGGGTGATCGCGCCGGTGGCCGGATCGTGAATCGGCACCGTTTGCCCGGCCCAGTCCACGAACAACTTCTCGCCCGGCCCATGCACCTGACGCAACACCGGGTCGAGTTTCGCCGCCCACTCCCGGTACAACTCACAGAAGCGGCTGTAGGCATAACCCGTCGGCTCCGCCTGCCGATACTCCTGCCACAGCAACTGCAACGTCACCCCCTTGCGCCGCAGCTCCTCATGCAGGTGCGGCCAGTCCGGCATCGCTTTGGTCGCCGGGCTGGTCACGGGCGTAGCCGCGCCACCCAGCAGCTTTTCCTGGAGTTGCTCTTCGCTCAGTTCGGCCGGCAACGGCCAACCCAAGCCCGCCGCGGTCGCGCGTTGCAGATAATCGCCCACGGTACTGGCGGGCAGGCCGCAACTCCGGGCGACTTCCCGCACCGAGAGCCCGTGCTGATGTTTGAGTCGCAGAATGTCTTTGATCGGACGCATGGATAATAGTGTTCGTGCCATTGTGATTGCCGGGGCGTTGATTTGGTTTTGCCCTGGCCATCTTACTGGCAATCTATCCGGCGTCGCTCCCCTCCTCCTCGGCCATTCCAATCCATACCGGACACCGTTACGACCGTCCGGAAAACTGTCCGATCTGACTTCGGAATCCCTGTCCGATCTCAATCGTAACAGGTGTCCGATATGAATCGTATTGCCTGTCCGACTTGAATCGTAACGGGTGTCCGATTTGCGTCGGAATACGCATTAAATAGGCACTCCGTGAAACTGACGGGTGGAGACCTTAAATCCGGCGGCGTGAATCGACCGGATAATTTCCTGGACAATCGCTTCAATCCGACCAGTAGGCGCCAAATGACGCGAGCGTGTCT
>JADLHS010000100.1 GCA_020848635.1 Limisphaerales bacterium | reverse complement strand
TGAGTAGCTGAGAAAAGCTCCTATGGCGGACAGGCCCAGGAGCAGGTGGCGGAGGCGTTGGGCGTGGCTGTTCCGCGAAGTTCGCGGCGATGAAGTTCTTTCACATTCTTTGAAGGGAAGAACCGGCCAACGGCGCACGGATAAGTGACGGAGATCCGGCGGCCCGGCCGTGGATTCCCTTAGATTCGCCCGGACCGGCAGGTGGGGCTGGCGCGGGTGACAACCATTCCCACCGGAATGAGAAACGACAGTAACTATGAAAACCATGGAAAATTACGAAACCTCAAACAACTGCGCCGGTCCGAATGACCGCCGCGCGGCAAATGGGCCGTTACGTTTTGCGGCGGGACTACTGTTGACCGTAGCGCTGGCGGCATCGGTCGCGGCGGCGCCGGTCGGTCCGTTCTGTTCGGTTGGCAAGCGCAGCGTTTATACCATGAACGTCAATCTCTACATTGGCGGCGGGATTGATCGCGTTATCGCCCTGGATCCAACTGATCCAGCCTACTTCGCGAACCTGGTGTCCGCCGTCACCGGAGTTTTCTACGAGATTGTCTCCTCGCAGCCCGACACCCGTTTGGGAGGCGTGGCGGATCGTATCGCCGCGCGGATGCCGGACCTCGTCGCGGTGCAGGAAGCGTCTCTGATTCGCAACCAGTCGCCCGGCGACCTCGCGGTGGGCGGCTCGACGCCCGCTACCAATGTCGTGTACGATTACCTCGCGATTCTCGTGGAGGCCTTGAAGGCGCGTGGTGCGCATTACACCGTGGTGTCGAGCACTGAGGAGGTGGACGTCGAAATGCCAATGTACAACCTCCAGACCGGCAAGCTGGATGACGCACGGTTGACGGATCGCGACGCGATTCTGGTCCGCACGGATTTGCCGCCGGGCCAGTTGCGCGTTTCCAACCCCCAGGGCGGCCATTTTACCTATATGATTGAGTTGCCGACGGTGAAGGTGCCGCGGGGTTGGTGCTCCGTGGACGTGTTCCTTCGGGGCGAGAAATTCCGCTACATCTGCGCCCACCTCGAACAGGAGAATGTGCCGCAACTCCAGATGCTCCAGGCGATCGAACTGATTGACGGACCGGCTAATGTCCGCATGCCGGTCATCCTTTCCGGCGATTTCAATGCCGACCCCTTGCATCGCAACGGAGTGGAAACCTACGACGCGTTTGTTGCAGCCGGTTTCGATGATGCTTGGGCCGAATTACACAAGGCCAATCCCTCGGGCGGGCTTACTTGGGGTCACGACGAGTTTCTCGCCGATCCGAGCGTGCCGATGATCTGGCGGCTTGACGTGGTATGGTTTCGCGGTTGCGGCCTGGTGCCGACCGAGTCGAAAGTGCTAGACCTCGCGTTGGATCGAGCGCAGTCCCCTTTGTGGGCTTCGGATCATGCGGCGGTTACCGCTAACTTCCGCGTCCAAGACCTGCGGGAGCCAAGACCTGCACCTTATTGGCCAAAATTTCGCGCGCATTTCGGCCGCTAAGCGGATTTCGGAAACTTGGGCGGCTGCGGGTGGCGCGCCGTGTTAGCGTGCCACCCTTTCCATCCAGCGTTGAAGAAACATTGCACAACAACAGTCAAAACATCGGAAACCGTTATGCGAAAAACCAGAATCATCCTCTTGGCGGTCGTGGGGGCTGCTTTGGCCGGCTGCGTGTCACCCAAAGTCACCACTTCTGCTCCTGCCGCCGTGAACTTTCATCAGTTCCACACCGTAAAGCTAGTCGTCACCGATTCCGCCAAAACGGCCTACGCGAAGGAAGGGCTTCCGATGTTCGAAGGTCTGTTGAAAGGGCGGCTGGAATCGCTCGGCTACACTCTCGTGGAAGCCGAGCCGGGAATGATGGTAAACGTGACGATCAGCCAATTCGATCCCGGCAATCGCACGATGCGCACCCTCATTGGTTTTGGGGCCGGTCGCGCCGTCTTGAAGTTTACCGCCCAATTCAAGGATCCGAATGGGAAACTCCTGGCCGAACTGGAAGGCGGCAAGACCTACCACGGCTTGGAGATGGCGGATAACCCGACGTTTAAGTCAGACGAATCCACTCGCATGGGGCTGATCTCCTATTCCGTAAGTCAAATCGGGGAATTCATTCAAAACAACGGACGCGAGCACAAATAATCACTCAAGCTCCCGGACGCGAAACCTGGCGGGCCAAGGCTACGGGACGAAAAAGCGTAAGGAATCCCAATGAACAAGATCAACATGTTGGTTCTGGTTTCGGCTGGCTGTCTGACCCTGTCAGCGGTGGGGCAGGAAAGTTCGTTGGCCGAGCGTTGGCGCTTGCGTTTCGATATCGGCGGCACGATCCCGGAGAATCCGACGCTCTCGGACATTGGCGGTTCGGTGACCGGTGGGGACAAAATGGAACTGTCCGCCGGCATGGCGTTTGACTTTGCCGCGGGTTACCGGGTGACGCCGTGGCTTCTCCTGGAAGGGGAACTGGGCTTTACTTACAACGAGATCAAGTCCGTCGGCAACTGGTCCTATCCGAATTCGGCGCTCTCACAAATGCTGATGATGGTCAACGCCGAATTCTCCTACCCGATTGGTCGGCTCGTGCCGTTCGCTGGCATTGGCGGTGGCGGAGTTTACAGCAGCGTCAGCTTCGGGAACTACTACTACTATTACTTCAGCGATTCCGATGGTTGGGGCGACGATTTCGTCCCGGCCGCGCAAGCCTTCGCGGGGTTCCGCTATGAGTTCAACCGCAATTGGACAGCCGGCGTGAGCTACCGGTTTCTTGCCACCCCTAGCCAGAATTGGAATGTGGAATGGTGGAATGGTGCCGGCTTCAATCTGGGGGTGGACCGGGTTTGCATCCACTCCATTTGTTTCACGGTGACTGGCAGTTTCTGAAGCAGGCGGATGCCCACGCCGTTGGAGCCAATAATGCAGGAAGCCAAGCGCTCTTCACTTCTTTTCACGGCGAAGATCCGGTATTGATTCCCGCGTGAGCGAACTCACCGTCATCCTTCAGCGGATAGGCCAAGGCGATCCACTCGCGGCGCATGAACTCCTGCCGCTCGTCTATGAAGAGCTGCGCAAGCTGGCGGCGCAGAAGATGGCACGCGAAAATCCCGGGCAAACCCTGCAAGCCACGGCGCTGGTTCACGAGGCGTGGTTGCGACTCGGCGGCGACGAACAGCCCGACTGGCAGAATCGCGCGCACTTCTTCGCCGCCGCTGCGGAGGCCATGCGGCGCATTCTCATTGATAACGCCCGCCGCAAGCAAACGCTCCGGCACGGCGGAGATGCGGTGCGGGTGAATCTGGATGCACTTGAACCGGCGGCATGCCTGGAAGATGACCAGTTGCTGGCCTTAAGCGATGCGCTGGAAAAATTCGCATTTCACGATGCGCGGAAGGCGGAACTGGTGAAACTGCGCTTTTTCGTCGGTTTGACCAACGAGCAAGCCGCCCGGCTGCTGGGGGTTTCCGAACCAACCGTGAAGCGCGATTGGGCCTACGCGCGAGCCTGGTTATTTCGCGAAATGAATTCTTGATCCATCTCGTCCGACTTACGGGTGCTTGCCGTTTCGCCCGGGTTGTTTTCCAAACCACCGGCTGGCTCGGGTTCCGTGTTTCACGTAAATAAACGCGCCCAGTGCCACCGCCAAACCCAGTATGCCCAGTCCGATGATGAACGGTTTGCGTGCCACCAGATCCAGATACACGAGCAGGTAGCTGCCCAATCCGCAACCCACCAACCCGCCCACGAGCATTCGCCATCGCGAACGGAACGGCGCGAGGACCGCGAAGAACAGGGCTGCTGCCAGGTAAAGCCACACATCAACCCGCACCAGTGGATTTCCTTTGTGGTGCATGGCGTTGGCGAACAGCGCGCTGATGGTGTGAAGTATGGCCAATACCTCCAGCCATTTGCTGGCGCGGCGCAGGTCGAGGCTGGCGGATCGTTCGCCCACCAGCATGAGCGCCAGGAACAGCAGCCCGTTGAGCACCACGGAAAACCACACCTGCCGGTCGTGATCAAAATAGGGCCACCGCTCGGTGGTGACCCCCAGCATTTCCAGCGTCGGGCCTTGCAATGCCACCACGTCCAGCCCAATCACAAGCGCGCCCACCGCGACCAGGTGAAACGGCATGGTCCAGCGAACCCGACCGGCGCGTTCCAGCGCGAGGGCCACAAACTCCATCAGTGTCAGCGGCAGACACCACAAAGCCTGAATCTCCGGCTTCTGATCCAGCCAGTTGAACCGTAGCAACAGGCTGATATAACTGGTCGTGGCGAGCGTGGCTGTGGTCCAGGCAAAGCCGGTCATTTTCAACCGCCATAAACCAAATACCGAGACCGCCATCGCCGTGAGTGAAGCAGTCAGCACCTGTTGGTTGGTGAATGTGTCCGGGAACAATTGCGTGACCTTCGGGGGCGGAGTCCCGAACCAGTGCATTTCCGCCAGGAGCGCCAGAGTGGCGGGGGCGATGGCCAGTGCCGCGCCCGCGAGGAATGTGGCGGCGGCGAGATTTTCCCGTCCGCGGCGCGCGATCTGGCCGGCCAGCAGCAGCGCCGTTGCAAAAAATACCGGGACCAACCAACGCCACGGCGGGGTCAGTTCGTCGCGGAGCATCCAGACGGTGAGGACGGTTGCCACGACCGTCAACCAAGTGGCGGCGGACAGGATGGCTTGCATCGGCGTGATGCGCCGCGCGTCAATGATCCAGTGGTCTTCATCAACGAGCAGCCGGCGGTGGATGATCTCGAGTGCGTCCCGTTCCTCGCGCGAAATGATGCTTTGGCTCTCCCACGCCTTGGCCTGATTCGAGTGCTCGCTGATGGCGCGGCGCAGCAGATCGTCGTAGAGCTTGGGCTTGAGCCGCACAGGCTCGCCCACGAGAAAGCGGCCCAGTTCCAGCGCGACCAGCTCCGCGCCCGGGCGGTCCGCCGGATTCCAAGCGAGGCAGGCGAGGCAGATGGCCTGCAAATCTTCCGGCACCCCGACTGCCACTTCGCGCAGAAAGGGTGGCGCCGTACTCACGATGGCTTCGAGCACCTGGCTGATCGAGTCGCCGGCGAACGGCGCTTTGCCGGTCAGCACCTTGAACATCAGACTGCCAAACGAAAACACGTCCGACGCCGGGCTTAAAGCGTCCCCCTTCGCTTGCTCGGGCGAGGCGTAAAGCGGCGTGCCTTCGAAGCCGCGCCCCTGCCGGCTGGCTTCCTCCAAGGACAGGGCCAGACCGAAATCCAGAATCCGGGGCCGCATATCCGGTCCCACAATGACGTTGTCCGGTTTAAGGTCGCGATGAATGAGTCCGCGCCCGTGCGCCACCGAAAGTCCGCGTGCCACTTCCCGCAGCAGTTGCGCCTTCTGCTCGAAGTTGAGCTGCGCGGCAAAGCGGTCCAAGGGATATCCCTCCACGAATTCCATCACGATCGCCGGCGGATCGGTTTCGTCGAGCACGGAGAACACCGTAACGACCGCGGGATCACCGAGCGCAGCGGTGTGGCGGGCTTCATCGAGCACGCGGCGGCGGACCTGTTCATCGGCGTGACGGCGCAGGACTTTGATAACCACGCGGCGGTTGAGTTTCTCATCGTGGGCGGCATAGACCACGCCCAGACCGCCCTGGCCCAATTTGCGCTCGATGCGGAAACCCGGTAATTGCGGCAGCTCCTCCGCATGTTCGGACGGTGGGCGCCGCTCTTGGCCGCGCAATTGACGCACGTGCAGTCCGGCCTTGATCCGCTCGCGGGCTTCCTTCCGCATCGCTCCGGGCAATTGCGCGACGAAATTCTCAACCTGGGCGTTGTCCGGTTTGTTGAAGCCGCGCAGGAAAACATCGGCGTGGACGGCGGCGTTCATGACCGCCGTGCCTTGCGAAGCGGTGGCGGACTCCGACGGGACCTTAAGTTGGGGTGCTGGTGGCTGGAGGAAATCACCCGCGTCATCATGGGCATGAAGCAGGGACGCGACTTCGGAGTGCAGGGCAGGATCATCTCGACATCGTTCAGCGAGCCACTGGTCGCGCGCGCCGCCGGGCGGCAGCTCAACAGCCTCTGCGAAAATGCCTTCAGCGGTGTTTGGAGATTTTTCCATCGCGGTTGAAACCTCCCCGCATCGTAGCAATCAAGGCCATTTCAGCCAGATGAAATGTTTATGAAAAAAAAGTCGGATATGCGTGATCCGATCCGCCTTCGTTTCTCGCTTTGTGTTTATGAAGGGCCAAAAGCGATTCGGAGCGGCAATCAAACGAAACAACCATGAACATGACGATAAAATTAGCAACTGGCCTGGCGCTGGTGAGCTTGCTGGCCGGCTGCGTGGTCACCTCGGTCTATCCCTTTTATACCGACAAGGATGTGGTGTTCGATCCCGCGTTGGTCGGCACCTGGGTGGAGCCGGGCTCGACCAACGCCGCGAGTGACCACTGGCGATTCGAACGACTCAACCAGCAGGCTTACTGGCTGACGATCGGCGAAATTAACAAGACAAACCGCTATGAGACGCATCGATTCCGCATCAAGCAACATGTATTTCTGGACCTCCGCACAGCGAATCGCGTGGACGAACAGTTGCCCCTGCATTACCTGATCAAGATCGAGACTACCGGGGCCAAGCTTCAGATCAAACCCCTGAACTTTGAGTGGCTCGCCAAGCTCCTGGAGAAACACCCACAGGCTCTGCGTCACATCCTGGTGCCGAAGGAACCCGGTAATACGAACAACAATCAACTCGTTCTCACGGCGGAAACGCCGGAACTGCAGAAGTTCATCCTCAAGCACATCAACGACACGAACACATTCGGCGTCACGACAGAATTGACGCGCTGGAAGGATTGATCTGCTTGGCCGAACCGTTCTTCGATGCCAGCCAAAGAACATGATCCATACACCCATTATTTCCAACGTCCGGAGTAAGCTGTGAAACTAAAACCGACAATCGCGATTTCGCTCTGCCTGAACCTCGCCCTGACGGGGGCGACGGTTTGTCTCTTGAAGCAGCCTGCTTCGCCAAGACCGCGTGAGTCCGCAGCATCAAGCGCCGAGACGATGACTGCGCCGGTCGTGCCGTCCCTTCCCGCCGTGAGCAATCCACCAGCGTCGGTCACCTCCTTTACGAATCGCTTCCGGTGGAGCGCGGTCGAGGCGGATGACCTCGAGCAATTTGCCATGAACCTGCGCGCGATTGGTTGTCCGGAAAAGACCGTCCGCGACGTGGTCGTGGCCCGGACCCGGCGCCGGCTCGACCAGCTTTCCCGGAGCGCGGAACCAAAGCTGTCCTTTTGGACGGCGGGGTTGCGGCGGGCGCACGCTCAAAGCGACGCGGAACGGGCGGTGGCGGCCGGGCGGGCGACATTGCTCGCCAGTGTCGAACGGGCCCTGGGCCGGGACGTGTTCATCGAGGACGGGAAGTTGATGGAGGATTTTGTGGAGCAAGCCCTCGTGCGCTTCCTGAGCGGTCCGATGGCCGAAGAAAAGTTTTCGCGTCTCGCCGGGCTCCTCGGCCGCCAGCAGACCAAGCGGGATGCGATCCACAAGCGTACGCGCGGTGTTTTACTTGAGGATGACGAGCTGGCCTTGAAAGCTCTGCGGCGACAGTTTAACCAGGAACTGGCGACCGTGCTCCTGCCGGCGGAACTGGAGGAATTCACCGCCCGTCCTAGGATGGTGAAACTCGGGGAGAAAGCTCACTTCGAGGCGACCGACTTGAGCTCCGCGGAAATTCGCGCAATCGCCCTGATCCGGGCGCGGTTCGACGACCCGGTCACAGGCGAATGGTTCGAGGGTGACTCGTTGACTGACGAGCAGGAAGCTCAGGCCGCGCCGGCCATCCGGGAATTCCTCGGTGAGTCCCGCTACGCGCAGGTTGAGCGCGCGGGGAATGCCGATTTTAGGAGGCTGTTTGACCTGGGCCAGGAACAGGAACTGCCGCGGATTGCCGCGGTGCAGGCCTTCGAGATGCGCCAACTCACCGCGCAAGAAGTTGTCCGGCTTCGTGCGGATAAGTCTCTCTCCGATGCAGAACGGCAGCAACAGCTCGCTCTGGTGCAGTCCCAAGCGCAGGAGGGCGTCTTGAAGGCGCTCGGCGCGGCCGCATGCGCCCAGTATCTCAACCAAGGTGGCGCATGGTTGACCAACGTCAGCGGATTATGAAACGGTGGACAAACCTTTCGCTCGCGCTCAACCCCTTGCTGCTGGGCTTCGTGGTTTGGCTGGCTTGTGCGGGGCGGCGTTTCGAGATGAGCGCGGATTTCTCCCGCTCCCTCACGCATCGAGGGTTGCGGGCGAAGCCCCAATCCACGCCGCCCTCGCTCACCCGCGAGCCGTTGGTGGAAGTTGTCGTGATGAGCGAGCCGTTCGATTGGGCGCAACTGGAATCCGCCGACTACCATGATTACTTGGCCAACCTGCGAGCGATCGGTTGTCCCGAGCCGACTGTGGGGGACATCATCATCGCGGACGTGAATGATCTGTTCACGTTGCGCGTCAAGGCGCTGGTGGACGAAGTTAGTGGGCGTTTTTGGGAGTTGATCCTCCGGCCGGATGACTTTGAGAAAATGGTGGAGGAGAAACATGCCCAGTTACGGGCGCTGGAAAATGAGCGGGACGAGCTTTTCGCCGAGGTTTTTGGCGAGAGCGATCCGCGTTCAGCCGAGAATCTGCTCTGCTCCGCTGCTGACCGGCGGGCAGAGTGGGAGCGCATCGGCGACTTTCTGTCGGAAGAAAAGTGCGCGCGGTTTGTGTTCGCGAAGGAGGCACTCGAACGTGACTGGACGGACTTCCTGCGGATTCCTGGCCCGACCGGAGAGCAACAGCAGGCCAAACGCAAGGAGTTGGAAGCCGCCCTCGACCAGACGCTCCGCGCGGCGTTTACTGCTGACGAATACAACGAAGTTCGCTTGCGTCAGTCCCCGGTTGCAAGTTTGCGGTACCGGCTAGTGGGTTTGGCCTTGGACGAGGAAATGGTGCGCGCCGTGGCGAACCTTCAGTTCGGGAACATGGAAGCGCAGGCGGCGTTATCGCCGAAGGACGCCGATTTCAAATCGCGTGCGGCGCAATTGCAGCAACAAAGTAAGGCTCAGACGCGGGAACTGATCGGCCCGGACGGTTATGCCGCTTTCCAGCGCGCGACCGACGGATATTATGAACTCATCTATCGCGTGACGCAACGGCTCGCACTCCCCGCCACGGCGGCCGCCCAGACTTACGACATCCGCCGGCAAGCCGAGGAAGCAGTGCACGGCGTGCAAGCGGACAATTCGCTCGCGGCGGAAGCACGCCAGGCGCAGCTTCAGGCCATCGGCGCGGAAACAAGGAAGAGTCTTTCCGCCGCGCTCGGGACGAAAGGCTTGGCCGCCTATGAAAACCTTGACGGTGGCTGGATGCAGCAATTCACCGCCGTCCATTGAGGAACCGTAACCGCAACTTTTAGGAAATTAACAACCAGAAGCGATGAAGGATGAACTTCAAGGCGGGAAGCTCATCAATCGCTGGGTGAAAGCGGCGTTTGGATCGCAGGAAACCAAACCAAGCGAAGGGCAACTCTGAATGTATTGACTACCGCCGGGTTTTAAGTCGGAATTAAGCGCAATGCAGATAGGGATAAAGAACTCCGGAAATCGGGCGAACCCATGCCGAC
>JADLHS010000099.1 GCA_020848635.1 Limisphaerales bacterium | reverse complement strand
CCAGATGGCACTGCGCTCATTTTTGCCACTGCGCCGGTGCGGTGACGACCGGGCTGATTCCAGCAGGTCCGGAAGGCAAACCATCGGGAAATAGGCGAAACAGGGAATCGTGGGTGTTGAATTCATTTAATGCGTCGGAAACACTTTTTGATTTTCTTGCCGCCAAGGTAAACCGCGAGCGCAGGATTGGGATGCCGGGCTTGCGACCCCTCCGCCCACCAACCTGCCGGACGGCGCTCGGGCTTCATTACCAAAGCGAGGGCTTTCCAGGTGGATAGGACGGGAGCGAGGCACTCCTTGTGCCGCTCGATTTGTTCACCCGAGTGCGGGAATTCCGCCCACAAGGTGGCTTCGGAAAAAGATGGTGCCGCCATGAAGTCCAAGAGTACCCGGCGGCTGAGGGCTTGGAACTGCATTCGGCGATCTGGCGTCAGCGGGTCAAAACCAAGCCAGGTGTTTGTGAACTTGAGGACTGCGGCCTGCAGTACCGCCAGGCCCCAAGCCATAGCCGCCTCATTCCGTTCGCCATCGAGCATCGGTTTGATCATGCCCGCTTCATCCCGAAAGCCCAACACCGTCCCATGATCCGCCGCCGCCATCATTTCAAGCAGCGCCACATTCAAGGTTCGCAACGCCTCCCGCTCCGGGTCCACTTCGGGCCAATAACCCACGAATTGGTCCAATTCCGTGTCCGGCGGGTGTCGTTGCAGGCCAAAGTACATTCCGGTGACCGGTAGATTTCGTCGGGCCGGATCCGCCCGCAACCAGCGTGCGAAGCTCCGTTGCATATTGCCATGCCAGCCAATGTCCACCAAGGCGTACGGCGTTTCGTCCAAGACCCCTTCCTGTTCCAAGTATCGAAGCGCCAGCTTTCGCGCCATCGTCACCTGGTGTCGGATTGCCGCCGCAAAAGGAGGAGTTTGCAAACATTCCCGCAGTCGTTCTGTTTGTTCGGTCGAAAGATCTGCACTCCAAGCGGTCGTCGGAATGCCAATCGATGCCAGTTCCGCCGTGAAGTCGTCTGGATCCAGGCCCACGCGTTTTAACACCTGTTCAGCGGTGAGGAAGCGTTGCCGATTGAAGATCCACAGCAAGGCCGCCTCATCTAGTTCTCCCAAGCCCGGCAAATGCCAGGCCTGGCGCGAACCATAAAGATAACGACACTCCACCGGGATGCCTCGCTGCCGGGCAATCGTACGCGCAATCTGCTGGAAGATTTGCCCGTCACGCGCTACAAAATACAAACGCTTGATCCCGCGCTTCAGCGCCTCATCCAGGCACCATTCAGCAAAGCCAAACCACAACGGCCCGACCACGTTGGCCCCCGATTCCCAAACAACCTTTCTGGCTTCAGGCAGTTCCCAGCCTTCCAACCGTGCCAGTTTCATGGCGGCGGCATACTGCGAACGCCAGAGCGGCGCAGGTTTTTCCGCTCCGCGAACCGTCCGCTCATGTTGCGTCAGGGAACACCGAGTTTCGGCTCGCGCGTTGATTCCCAATCGGCGGGGTACCTCGACATCCGCGCGGGGATGATCGCCCGCATGCCGCCATTCCGCTACCGAGCGATGCTGGGTCCGAACCAGGTGAAACATGCGGCCATCGTGCTTGGCTTGGCGCAGTTCGCCCGACACCAGCAACTCATCCCCCGCTACCAGAAAGCCCGCCCGGCGCAGTAATTCTGCGATGAACGATGCGGGCAGGTACATGTCTGAGAGAAACATCACCCGATAACCATCCGCGCGCGCTTGCTGGATCGTTTCGAGCATTCCCGGCACGGCTTGCGTATTTTGGGATTCCACATGCAACTCAATCTCCATCGCTTGCTGCGTCTGCGCCTCGTTCCAGCGGTATGCTTCCGCTAGTTTCTCGTAAACCTCGTTGAAGCGTGCCTCACCGGCGGGGGCGATCTGGCGGGCGGCTGCTTCCGCCTGACTCCGTTTGGCCGCGAACTCGTCTGGAGTGCATGGGATCAGGCGCGCCGTATGTAACTGCGCTCCGATCAGCAAAAACAAATCGGCCGGCACTGCGACGCGCCGCGTCAACAGGGTGTCGAAAACATCAAACGAGTGGAGCTTCACTGAGCCGAAAGCATTTGCAGTCTTGAGCCGTTGCACAAGGCAAAGTTAATCTCGAACAAAGGACGTGCCCCGGGCAAATTCGTTACAATTCGTCGAACCGGCGCTAGACTTCAACCGCAAAAATTGAAACCCGAAACCGGCGCTTTGTCTTATGAAAACCAAACTCGCAACTCTGGGGCTGTATTTTACGCTCATCGGTTCCATGGTGCTGGCCCAAGGCACCGCTTTTACATATCAGGGGCGACTGGACGACGCGGGCGCACCCGCCAGCGGCAGCTACGATCTGCAATTCGCCGTCTATGCTGCCGCGAGCGCGGGCAGCCGGCTCGGCAACCCTTTGACCAACGGGGCTACGATTGTGAGCAACGGTCTGTTTGCCATCCGGCTCGACTTCGGTGCGGAGACTTTTTCCGGAGCGGATCGTTGGCTGGAGCTTTCCGTCCGGACCAATGGCGGGACGGATTTCACTCCGCTGTCGCCCCGACAGCAAATCACCGCCGTGCCGTATGCCATTAAGGCGGGAACCGTGACCGGGCCGATCCATGGCGCCGCTATTCTTGCCGGCACCATCACGGGTGCGCAATTGGCCGGCGCCACCATCACGACCGTCAACCTGGCCAGCAACTCCGTGACCGCCAGCCAGCTTGCCCCGGGCGCCGCGGCGGCCAATCTCGACGCTCGTGGGCAACGGGCCGGCGGACGTACGCCCGCGACCGCGCGCTTGATCTCCGACTTGAAACAGGAAGGCCTCTTTGCGGACTTGGTCTTTTTACAGGTTTACGGGCGCAGTGCTCAGGACATCAGCAACTCCATCACCCTGCGGGGCCCGCGCCAGCCGCTGATCGGGGGGGCCAACTATACGTTTGGGTTTTCGCGGACTGAATCGAACACAACGAACATCGTAATTCACCTGCCCAACGCGCTCTCCAACGTGACTTTGTTCACGACGATGGCCGGAGCCGAAATCCCGGAGAGCGGCTTGGAACGAAACATCTTGGGCATCCATTCGCCGGGGGCGTGGCCGTGGACCTCACTAGTGCGGCTCTACAAAAGCAGTGGAAACACCCTGAGCGGCCAAACCGCTGGCGGGGGCAGCCAGGCGTTTTGGTCGCCAACCACCAGTGTTGGGCCCTATACGCTCACGCCCCATACCTATGCCCTCGCACTGGATGTGGCCGCCAACTTGGTGCAACTCTCGGTGGACGGCGGCCTCACGCCTGCGGCCACCTACACCCACGGTGATCCTACGGGGATGACGGCAGTTGACTTCGGGGCCGGAACCACCATGGCTGACACGAACTTGAAGGGCACTTACGCGCTGCAAGCGGTCTGGAATCGGGCTTTGGCCTCCAACGAATTGGTGGCCGTGGATGCCATCATCCGCCGCACCGTTCTGCCTCAGAACAACATCGTCTTTGAGGGCGACAGTATCACCGATACGCAAGTCAATGGTCTCTCGTTTTGGGCTCAATTGTTTGGATCCGGCTCGGATTGGAGTCTGGCCGGCTCGCCGGTGAGCATTGCCACGGGCGGACATTCGACCAGCAGTGTCACCAATGAATGGCCGGCGCAATTGCTGCCCTATGCGCCCACAGGCAATGTTGAACGCGGCATCCTGGTGCTTTGGATTGGCGCGAACGACGTGGGCAACTATTCCGCCGCCGCCCGGTCGAATGCCGAGATTTTTGCGAATATCCGCCAACTTTGGGCACAAGCCAAAGCGGCTGGGTTCGAGGTCGCCGCCGTCACCATTTTCCGCCTCGGATCCGCCGGGCGGCAGCGGACCAATTGTGAAGGCGACGTGCTGGCTCTAAACGACCTGATCCGTGCCGATCACGGCATCAATTACGATTACCTCGTTGATGTAGAAACCGCCATGACCGCCGCGGCGGGGGAGGGTTATTGGACCAATGCCGCCTATTTCCCAGATGGCGTCCATCCGACGACCCCAGCGTCGCGAAACGTAATCCTGGAGGCGTTCAAGCCGGTCGGGCGAAGCATTTTTCCATGATCCTGAAACGGTGGTTCACGAGGTCGCCAAGCAGCAGCGACAGGGCGCGGCGGCGCCGCGACCGAAGGAACGCTACCAGTCCCCACTCGCAGCCGGCAAGCGGCAAAGTAGAAATCAGTAAATCTTGACGGTTTCTTCCCTGGCGATGTCCTCTGGCGAGAGACCGGTCGAGCTCCGGAAAATACATAGCCGCCCGCGACCACATTGGGCGACAACGAAAGGCTGGAAGTCCGGGAGAATCCGTTCGATTGGAGAATTCCACTTCGTCTCCGTGGTGTGGTGGTTGCGTTTCCGCGCAATCGCTCCGTTTATTAAGTTGTGTCGCATGGGGGCAACATTTACATGTTGCCCGGCAATGGCAACCAGCAGGTTTAACAAGGTCGGCGCCAACCTCTCCTGGCTCATCGGCATCCGGATCTTTCGGATGGTGGTGGGCGTCATTGTCTTGGGCTCGGTGGGTAGGTATCTGGGCCCGGAACAGTTTGGCGTTCTTAATTATGCCATCGCCCTGACCGCCATCTTCGGGGTCTTTGCCACATTGGGCATGGACGGAATTGTCATCCGCGAAATGGTCAACCGCCCGGAGCAAACCCCGCAGATTCTGGGCACCGCTTTCGGGCTTCGCTTGCTCGGTGCCTTGGTGGCAATGTTGCTGGTTTACTTGGCTGCCGTGGCGACGCGGGACGGGGGGGCAGCCACGTTGCTGGCGCTCATCGTTTCCCTTTCTTTTCTGCCCGGTTCACTGGAGGTGATGGAACTTTGGTTTCAAAAGAATATCCAAGCCCGGTACACGGTGGTGGCCCGGGTTGGGGCGACGTTGCTAGTTTCCGCCGCCCGGCTGGCCCTCGTCTATTACCGCGCTCCCTTGGAATACTTTGCTGTCATGCAGATTGTGGATACGCTGTTCGGCGGCCTCGCTCTGGCCGTCGCCTTCAAAGCACGCGGTCAACGCATTACGGCGTGGCGTTTTGACCGGCCCGTGGCGATGGGGTTGCTTCGGGATTCCTGGCCATTGATTGCCTCCGGGTTGCTGGTCTCCATCTACACCCGGATCGAACAGGTGCTCGTCAAGAATGTGCTTGGGGATTACAGCGTGGGCATCTACTACTCCGCCGTGCGCATCACCGAAGTCTGGGGGTTTATTCCCTCCGCCCTACTCACATCCATCTATCCAATTCTAGTCGCCAAACGCCGGGACGCGCCGGAGACGTACCAATTGCGCCTCCAGACCGTCTTTGACCTGCTGACCGGCTTCGGCTACGCCATCGCCGTCGGGATGACATTTGTAGGGCCATTCCTCATCCCGCTCATCTTCGGCGAAAAATATCGGTCGGCGATCCCTGTTTTGGTCATCCAATCCTGGACCGCACCTATTGTTTGCAGCGCCATGACCCGTGCCCAGGTCATGCTCTTGGAAAACAAGACGATCTACCACACCCCTACCGTAATCATCGGTATCGCCATTAACATTCCCTTGGCCTTGTGGCTGATGAGTTTGATCGGAACCAAAGGTGCAGCTTGTGCGGTCTTGATCGCTTCGTTTTTCTCGGGATACATTTCCTCTCTGTACTTTCCTGCGCTTAGGACGTGCGGATTACACCAGACAAAGGCCTTCCTTCTACCGTTTCGACTTCGTAAAGTTTTTCGCACAATACAGCAGCTCCGATGAACATAGACTACACGCGGTACTACCTTAAATGGCACGATGATTCAGACGCCCATCGTGCTTCGATGATCGCTTACTATCGGAACTTGCTGGAGTCTTTATTGCCGGCGGACAAAAGTGCGCAGGTGCTCGACGTCGGTTGTGGGATGGGCTTTGCGCTCCTGGCTTTGCGGGAGATGGGCTTTAGCAGTCTAAGCGGCGTGGAAAGCGACCCAGGGCAGGCAAAATCGTGTCAGGCCAAAAACCTGAATGTCAGCTTGCGTGACGACACCATCGAGTTTTTGAAGCAACAACCCAAAACGCAGGACCTCATCGTCTGCCTCGACGTAATTGAGCATATTCCGGTGGGTGTTCAGTTAGCGTTTGTCCGCGCGTTGGCGGGAGCGTTGCGCCCCGGCGGTAAACTGATCTGCACGGTCCCAAACGCGAATTCCGCGCTGGCCGCGCGCTGGCGCTATAATGATTGGACGCACGCCGCCAGCTTTACGGAACACAGTCTCGATTTTCTCCTCTACAATGGCGGTTTCACGGACATTCAGGTGGCCGGTCATGAATTCAACCGCCGCCCCAAACAGGTTTGGCTGCCGGTGGGCGGCACCCGGCACTGGTGGGCTTTCCGTTTCTTCCGGCTTTTTCGCCGTTTGGAGATGATGGCGGAACTCGGCCCTGCTCAAGGTCGTGCTGTGCCGCTTTCCTTGAATCTCATCGCCACTGCGAATAAGCGGAGTGATTGAGTTGGAAGGGTTGCCTCACGCAGGTGCTGCCAGTCGCATGGGTTTGAAAATGAGACCCTGACCGGTTGGCAAAGACATGATCCGGACGCCCTTGGCTTCGGCAAAGTGATCAAAGGCTGCTTTCTGCAAGTGATGCTGGCTGAACCCGTAGTCGTCCAAGATGATGATTCCACCGGGCACCAACCTATCCCAAAGGTACGTGGCTGCCTCAATCTCCGGCGCGACACAATTCATATCGATGCTCAAGAAAGCGATCCGGCTGGCTTCGATTTCTGGAAGGGTTGCGGGTACGGTCCCAGGAATAATTTTGACAAAGGGATACGGGGCGAAAGTTTTTCTGACCTCTTCAAGACAATTGGGATAGCGATACCTCGCCGCAACACTTTTTTCTTCTTCCGGTAACAACAGATCTTTCGAAAACCCTTCAAAGGTGTCCAAGAGATAAAAATTTCGGTTGTAACTTTGGTGGCCAAGGTATTCAATGATCATGCGTGCGTTGCCGCCCTTGTTCACGCCGCACTCGACGAAGTCGCCATCCATCTTGGTGGCCCATTCTGCACACCAGCAAATAAGGTAAGCCCGCCAACGCAGCGGCCATCCTTTCCAAGAACCGGTGGCCTCACCCGCTGCATACGCCCTTATAAACCGCGCATCATCAGCGAAGTCGGCGTTGTGAATGGTGCACAAGCCATCTTCAAAGAAGCGAAAGGATTCGCCATGTAAACCGCCTCCACTCGTGATGATTTCCTGAATCAATGCCCGTTTTTCTGGCCTAAGCTGCAGATATGCCCTGGCCGCGCGCAGTCGGCTGGTTAGTTGTCGCGGTATGATTCTCTTAATCCATCCGTTCATATGTTGAAAGGATGACCAACAGGTAATCTCCAACGCGAGCGAATACTAGAATCTCAGGTTGCGGATTCAACCGCCGCTGCGGGCGGAGGTGGCTGAATTGTATTTGCCGGGGGTAAAGAATCGGATTGCACAAG
Source organism: Limisphaerales bacterium (assembly GCA_020848635.1). Lineage (GTDB taxonomy): Bacteria > Verrucomicrobiota > Verrucomicrobiia > Limisphaerales > JADLHS01 > JADLHS01. The sequence continues at coordinate 123 of JADLHS010000099.1, read as the reverse complement.
AGGGCCGCCCTCGGTTTTAATCTGCGACAATGGCCAGCACGTTCGCCGTCACAAGGAATCACCTGATCTTCGGGTTATGTCTGCCGCTGGCTGTCCTCATGGGCTATCTGTTGGCCGAGCCCT
>JADLHS010000098.1 GCA_020848635.1 Limisphaerales bacterium | reverse complement strand
TGGGGGAGAGGTAATGCTCGTAACGGTCCTCATCGAGCACCACGGGATCGTTCCCCAACGCGCGATATTGCAGGAGCAGCGCGCCCGCCACCTGATCCTTGTCCTCGACGGTGATGATGTCCGACCACGCTGCCTCCACGAAGGAATAACCGTCAAACCGCGCCTGGTGATTGGACAGGAGCGTGTTCCACGCCTCGCGCTTTCGCATGTCGCGGCCAATGCCCTGAATGGTGGCGGGGGCGATATTGCGTTTTCCGGAAGCGGGGGAAATGATACTGTCGTTGGAAATGCACCACTGCACGTTTGGAAAAGCGGAGAACCGGGCCTGGGCGTAGCGCGCCACGAGGAATGCAGCGCGATCCCCCTCACTGTAGCGGCGCAGTTCCGCCAGGTCCTCCCCATACACAATCAACTGAAACTGGATGTGCGGATATTTCTCCAGCGCATAAACCAGCCGACGCTCGGCTTCGTCCCAATAGGCGAGATCCAAGCCTTGCCGATCCTGCGCGAACACCGCCTGGATGTCACTTCGCCCGCGACAGAACCAAACGCGGATTTTGTTAAACCCGACTTGTGCCGCTTCATCAATGTACTGTTGCCACAACGGCTCGGTGTCCGTGACATACCGGTAGCCGGTGTCACCGAGGTGTAGGAACCACTGGCCATTGTCATAAGCAAACTGTCGCTGGTCTTGCGAATGTTGGCGCAATTTTCCGGGCAAGGCCGACGGGCGCACCTCAAACGTGCCGTGCTGGCCGTTGAGCGCCGGGCGATTCGCTTCCGTCCGCCATTTCCACGAACCGGTCTGCGCGCAATAGGCCCGGCCGGCCCACTTGTTGCCGCCCCGGTAAAATCCCTCCGCCGTGACCTCCTTGCCATCCGGCAGGGTGAAAATAAACTGCAGTTCGACATCGAAAAACGGATTGCCGCCGGGCGCGTCGAGCGGCAGTTCGATTTCCCACACTCCGCGATGGGGAGCGGTGGAAGTACCGGAGACGAAGTTCGTGGCGGACGCACTGCCAGCGAGCAGCCCCATGATGAGAGCCGCGCCGCAGCGGTGAATGAAGGCGGAGGCGAAACTCATCGGAAACTCGAAGAGCTTTTCCTGAGGGCGGGTTGCGCACCAGCGGTTGCGCTGGAGTCCTCCAGTTTCACAAACAAATTCATTTCAGTTACTGATCTCCGGCCCATCTAAACCACGGCGGCAGATTCCCGCCGCGCGCTTTGCCGCCGCCAGAAATACGAGGCTGCAATTCCGCACGTGGCGTTGGTTTGCCGGAGCGACAACCAACGTGCCACCCGAGGCCGCGACCTACGGGTGGCACGCTGTGACATCTGTTGTTTCCTAAGCTCCCGGAATGTTGTGCTTAGGGGCTAAGGCGGAAAAACTCACGGTCCTTGCTCGCAGGCAGTGTCAGTGTGCGTACATTGCCGGAAGCCGCAGGAATACCTATCACGTTGTCCCAACTACCACTGTCCAGGTTGGTCCGGAACTGGAGTTGGAGGCTGTACGTCGTTTCCCAGGACAACGCCACGTCGGATCCCTGGGGAGTGATCAGCAGCAACGGCGGTAGAGACGGCGCCACTTGAATCGCCTCAATCTCGGTCAACGTCAGCGCCCGGTTCCAGATCTGAATTTCGTCCATCAGCCCGCGGAAAATACGGCTGCCGCTGTTTCCGGTACCCGTAGCGGTGCGGGCGGTGAAAACCGGGCCAAAGTTGCCGAGAGTCAGCGGTCCGGAGGGATCAATGACTCCGCGGTTGGTGGTGTAGGTAATCGCGGAACTCAAGGTGACGAGCGCGTCAGGTTTGCCGAAATAGAACTTAACGGGTTCGATTGCTAGGGTGCTGTCGTACGTCACCGCGAAGAAAACCCAGTTCGCGTTCCCGCCCGTCTGGTCCGAAGTGATCTTGCCCGCTGCACTAGTGGGCGTGCCATTGGGGAATTGGTTCACGCCGAGCTGCAAACTGCCATCATTCAGATGCACAAGTTCGAAACCCTGGGATGCGGCCGAAGTCAGCAAGGCGGAAACAATGCGGTTTCCGCCGGAGCCCACGTTCGTATGGGCAGAGTTGAGCCACCCGCATAAAGTCATGGAGGGCAGACCGCCCAGGGTGCCCGGCAGCATGTTGAATACATTGGTGAAATCCACGGCGCGATTGCCCTGGCCGGCATAAACTATCCCCATATCGAGCGAGGCCCGGTTATAGCTGGCGCCCGGCGCAAACGGTCCATTCGGCACCTTGGAAGAAAACTGCGGGAAGCCATTGTTCACCAGGATTGTTCCCTTACCGGCGAAATTTCCCAGATTGGTGGTGGTCGTGCCGGCGCCTTCCGAGAATGACACCGCGATTTTGTGGTAATCCTCGGGGACCACGGTGAGCGTAGTGCCAGTGCTGGCAGTGCCGGGATCAGCCGTCGCGGCATTATCCACCAGCACGCGCACGATCGTTCCGCTGTCGGCGGTCGTCACGTTGGCCAAGGTAAACTGCCGGTTGGTGGCGCCGGGGACATCCACGTTGTTGGTCTGCCACTGATAGGTAAGCTGGCCCGAGCCAGCGGCCAGAACGCTGAAGCTGGGGTTTTGTCCCGCGTGAACAATCGCGCTGGCCTGTGGTTGCGAAACGAAACTGGTCGGAACCGCCGGCACGGTGGCGTTGTCCAACTGGGCTTGCTGAATTTCATCAAGGGTGAGGGCGTTGGTGTACACCCGCAATTCATCCAGCAGTCCACGGAACTGGCGACTATTCGGGCTAAAAGTGTTGCGGTTAGGGATAACTGCCACAAAATTCCCCACCGTGAGCGGCCCGGTGTAATCCAAGACCGGGTGTGCAACCGGGGGAACATAGGTTCGGCTTGAATCGAAATAGGCCAGTTGGGCGGCACTGCCAAAATAGTACTTCACCTGATCCGAAGCCAGGGTAGGATCCCACGTCACGGCCACGAATACCCAGTTGGCGTTCGCTACATTAGATTCAGCCGTGATCGCCCCACTCGATACGGGCAGGTTATCTGGGAATTGGTTGATGCTCAGGACCAACTTGCCTTCCGCATTATGAATGAGGTCGAATCCGTTTTGGCCGCTAATTTCAAAACATTCTGCGATCCGGTTGCCGCCGGGGCCGATCTGCAAACTGCGGGCATTCAACCAACCGCAAATTGTGAGCCCCGGAAAATCCGTGCCCAAAGTGCCGACCACATTCGCGAAGTTTACGTTGGTGGTTACCAAATCAATCGCGCGGCCGCCGGTGCTGCCGCCCAAGACATCCATGGCCACAGCGTAAGTGTTACCGGCCGGCGCATAAGTCCCGGTGGGTACGTTGTTGGTGAAATAGGGGAGTGTGTTCGTGGTAACCGTCGCAAACGTGGCGCTGCCGCCCAGTGTGCCCTCGTTCGTTGAGATGGTGCCAACCCCTTCGTTTAATCGGAGGTCTACGATCGGGTAGGGCGGTGTCGCGGCGTGCAGCCAGCAGCTGCTGAAGAACAGGGTGGCCAGCAGCAGCCGGAGACCTTGCGGAACCTTGCGGAGAACCTGATTCCCATTGGGTGAGCACTTTATTTTCATGTGTGATTACTATGTTGGTTGACTGAGTTGTTGGGTGGACCGAGTTGACTGGTTGATTTGGCTTTGTTGGGGACATCATTGGCCGAATGACGCGATATGGTTGGTGAACCAAGCGTGGTCGGCGGGGCCGACATTGGGCAGGAAGCTGATGTCTCGCGGTCCGACAATCCCGGCACTGATCCGCACCTGGGTAACATCGCTGTCCACCCAACGATGAATCTCCGCGTGCCCATCGGCGAAAGTAAATCCCGTGGCATTCCCATGCCGGCCTGACGGCGCATCCAACCAGCGGTTGTCATAGGCTTTAAGATTGTTGAACGGGTAAAAATGTGAATCGTTGATGCTGTTCTCATGTTCATCGATCAAGATGTAAACCGATGAAGGTCCGGGCTGCGTCAGGTCGCCAATTTTGATGGCCCGTTTGAAGGGCGGGATATTCTTGTCATGGAAAGCGCTCTTTCCCATGACCCCACTCACAGCGTAACTGCGATTGCGTGGCCTGATCACCCCCTGATACAGAAGCCCGGCTTGATCGCTGGGACAATGGAATACTTTTGTGCTGCTCAGGTAGCTATAGGTCGGGCTGTTCCGAATGATGTTCTCATCCGTTGCAGTCGGCGCACTCAACAGCTGCCCTCCGACCCATTCCGGCACGCCACCATATGCATTGCCCGGCAAAGCGATGTCGTTATTGTCATTGGCGTACATTAAATAAGCGATGCCCAGTTGCTTGCCGTTGCTCATGCAGGAGATGGCTTGCGCCTTCCGCTTCGCTTTGCTCAAGGCTGGCAGAAGCATGGCCGCCAGAATCGCGATGATGGCAATGACGACCAGAAGTTCGATGAGGGTAAATCCGCGCACCGGGTGGGAATCTGGCAATTGCATGCCGTCTTCTTACCACGCCGCCGCAAATCGCATCTTGAACAAACGCATCGGAATTTGGAACGAAAGCGACCCGTGCCGATCAAAGATAGTTGCGTCGTTCAGCCCTGTATTGCCTGGAGCCAAGCACCGGGATGGATCAGGTCGGTTCGTGGCACAATTCCCTCACCGTTTTTGAGCTAACCTGGCCCGATACTGGCCGGGCGAGCGCCCGAAGTTCCGGTGAAATTGGCGGCAGAAATGGCTTTGGTCACTGAACCCAAGCCGGAGCGAAATCTCGGCAATCGAATCGCGGGTTGCCTCCAACAACTCCACCGCGTGGGCCATGCGGACATGATTTAGATAACTGCCCAACGTCATCCCGGAGGCTTCTTTGAAGACTCGCCCGAACACCGCTTTGCTCATGCCACACAAGGCGGCAGCGGCACTGAGCGAAATGCGGTCGGCATACTGCACGCGCACCCGTTCAAAGACCGGCTTGAGCCGGGCCACCTGTGCTTGGCGCCGGAGCAGTTCGACCCGGTCGAGCGCGGAATTCCGGAACTCCTGGATCAGCACGTTCAACAACACCAGCAGCCAAGCCTTGCAGCCGGCTTCGCGATGAAACCCACGACGGTCAAAATAGCATTCAAGTAAACGCCCGAGGGCGTCATGTGCCTCGGCCGCGCGGGCTGAGCGTGCGCGCAGGAGTTGAGGACGCCCTTCGACCTTTTTGAAGAACGGCAGCAGGAATGCGTGGTCCGCCACTGGCGACCCGGGACTGAATACACATTCCTGTAGAAAAGTGATGACCATGACTCGCGTATTAAGCCCGGGAGCGTCCACGACTTGGTGGGGTTTGAGATGCTCCACCACCAGCACATCGCCCGGTTGCATATCCACCACCAGATCCCCCATGCGCTCCCGGAGCGGGCCGTCCAGCGGCAACAACAACTCCAGCCGCTCATGCCAAGTCAGGCGTGGGGTGATTGCTCCCTCGCGGAAATCAAACAACGAGATCACAAATGGAAACCCCGCTGGCAGCTTCAATTCATGCCGCCCCTTCGCGTCCAGCAGATGAGTGATACGATGCGATCGGAAGTTCAGCCCGCTGGCAATAGCCAGCAGTTTCTGAAATGCCGCGCTGATCCGAAATTCACGCATCGGAGCCAGGCTAATGTGGCAACATTGCAAGTCAAGTCAGCCAAGCCGGAGACCGCACTAAGGGAGTGCCGTGGAGCCTGGAAGGCGCCCAGAGATTCATTGCAGCGAATTGTAATTGGGTGCCACGATTCAGAAACGGGCCCGCAATTCCTCTATTTCGCCGGCGGATCTCGCGTGTCCCTGTCCGGAGATGTAGCCCTTCTCCAAAACGGCAATGCGCGGTTCCGACCTGGTTCG
>JADLHS010000097.1 GCA_020848635.1 Limisphaerales bacterium | reverse complement strand
GGGCGCGGCCTCCGCGGCGACCGTTACTTTGATTACAAGGAGGACTACAAGGGCCAGATTACGTTCTTCGCGATGGAAGTGATGGAGGCGTTGCGGGTCGAACTGAAACGCCCCGACGCCCAACCTCAAGCCACCCGCCGGAACGCTTTCGTGCGCGGGGTGGACCTGCCATCGCTCATCGGCCAGGAGTTTGAGATTCAAGGTGTGCGCTTCGTCGGCGTGGAGGAAAGCAGGCCGTGTGACTGGATGAACAGTGCGCTCGGTCCTGGCGCGAAGGAATGGCTGCACGGGCGCGGCGGATTACGTTGTCGCATTTTGACGGATGGCGTATTGCGGCGGGATTCTTGAGATGGAACTCAGCGCTGTCATCCTGGCGGGAGGCGAGTCCAAGCGCATGGGCCGCGACAAGGCGTTGATCGAACTCGAAGGCCAGACCTTGCTGGCGCTGGCCGTCGAGAAAGTCCGCCGTCTCGGTGTTGCGGAAATCTTCATCTCCGGTCGCCCGGGCCGGGATTATTCGGCCGTGAAGTATCCGGTGCTCTTCGATCTTGAACCTGGCTTTGGCCCGCTCGGAGGCATCGAACGCGCATTGCACGAATGCCATTCACCGTTGTTGCTGGTATTGGCGGTGGATTTGCCCCACCTAACCACCGAGTTCCTGCGCAAGCTGATGGCGCGTTGCGACCCGTTGACGGGCGTCGTGCCGGAACTGGAGGGCCGCCTCGAACCGCTCGCAGCCATTTATCCGAAGCGCTGCCACCAATTTGCCAGCAACTTCGTGGCACGATCGCGCCCGGTGGTTTGCCAGTTTGCGGAAGCTTGTTTGGAGGAACGCGCCGTGCGCAAATTCGAGCTCACGAACGCAGACGCGGTTTGCTTCTCCAACTGGAACAGCCCCGCTGACATCCCGACGGTGAACCCGGCGCGCAAACTGGAGCAGGATCATGACAAAGGCGCAGGATCAACCCCCCGAGAAAGCCCCAAGGCATCAGCAGGTCTGAATCCAGCGCCAGCAGCAACCGACGCAGCTTCGGGCCGACCGTTGGACGCCGATCCCGCCTTCGGCCGCCCGCGAGATTTCTTGGGCAACCGGTTTGTGTATGCCGCCATTTCGCAACGGGCCCACGGACTTTCCATTGGGATCAATCTGAACCCGGACAAGAAATGTAATTTCGATTGTGTGTATTGCGAGGTGAATCGCGATGAAGCGGGTTTCAGCGGGCCGGTTGACATCGGTGTCATGGCGGCGGAATTGGCGGGATTCTTGGAGCGGGTGCGGCAGAAGACACTTCGGGAGTTGGAGTGGTTTCGCAACGTGCCGTCGGAATTTTTGGAATTGAAGGAAGTGGCCCTGAGCGGTCACGGCGAACCCACGCTTTGCCCGAACTTCACGGAAGTGGTGGAGGCGGTGGTGCATCTTCGTGCCCGGCGGCTGCATCCATTCAAGATTGTGCTCATTACCAACACCACTGGGCTGGACACACCAGAAGTGCAACGCGGGCTGCGACAACTCACCCTCAGCGATGAAGTGTGGGTCAAACTGGACGCCGGCACACAAGAATACATGGACAAGGTCAATCGTCCCGACATCCCTCTTCAAAAGGTACTGGAGAACATTCTGACGCTCGGACGCAAGCGGCCAGTCATCGTTCAGAGTTTGTTCCCGCAAATCAAGACGGAAGAGCCATCGGACCAGGAAATTGACCAGTATTCGCAACGCTTGCTGGAGTTGAAAACCGCCGGAGCTAACATTTCAAAAGTTCAGATCTATTCGTCCCATCGTCCGCCCCACCGTCCCGACTGCGCGCACTTACCGCTTAATAGACTTTCATATATCGCCCGCCGCGTGCGAGCTGTTGCGGGACTACGAGCGGAAGTATTTTGAAGGCCGCACCCGCTTTGTTCGGCCCGGTATGTCCTTGACTCACGTCAACGTCAGCAGCGCCTGTCCTGCGTAAACTACGCTTGTGACTGATCTCTTAATCCTCCAGGTCGCTGCCTTGCTCGCCGCCATCGGCGCGGTCGCGATCGGCGTGGCGGGGGCGCTGCTCGGCACGCACTTGGGCGTGAACCGTTGGCGCACCGTCCTGTTCCGTCGCGCGCTCGCCAGCGTGTTGTGGATTGCGGCAGCCAAACTCATTGTCACCGGTAAATAAATATGCGCGTTCTCTTTTTTGCCCACCTCAAGGACATCACGGGTTGCGCCGAGATGAACCTTCCTGGCGGCGACTTGGATGCCGATGGTCTGTGGCAGAAACTTATTGAAGCGCATCCGGGCATGGAACAGGTTCGCGCTTCGGTGCGGCTGGCGAAGAACTCCGAATACGTCGGTCGCGACGCATGCTTCACCGACGTGGACGAAGTGGCCTTGATTCCTCCCGTGTCGGGCGGTTGAACTCGCGCGCATGGAAATCAAGATTCAACTCACGAACGCATCGATATGCGAGCGGCTACCTGCGCCGACATCCGGTGTGGGGGCTGGCGCGTGGGTGGATTTTCGTGGTGTGGTGCGCGGTGAAGAAAACGGCGCAGTCATCGCGGCGCTGGAATACGAGGCGTATTCGCCAATGGCAGAGATGGAGATGCGGCGGATCATCGCGGAACTCGCTGGCGACCATCATTGCCTGTTCGTCCGGGTGATTCATCGTGTCGGCATCGTCCCTGTGGGCGAGGCCGCGATCTGCGTTGGTGTTGCCGCACGGCATCGCGCCGAGGCGTTTGCTCTGCTCGCGGGCTTCATGAACCGGTTGAAACAGGATGTGCCAATCTGGAAACGCCGGGCACTTACCGCCACCGAACTGACGGAATTGAAAACCAAATGACCTTGCCCGCTGCCAACAACCGCACTGCCAGTTCGAGCGAAGTGCTCCAACTGTTGCGGGAGATTTGCCTTCCGCTGGCGGCCGAGCGCGTGGCCCTCCCGAATGCGGGCGGGCGGGTGTTGCGAGAGCCGGTTCGCGCACCCGAGGATCAGCCGCCATTCGACCGCTCCTCGGTGGATGGTTTTGCGGTGCGAATTGATGACCCCACGACCCGGTTTCGCATTGTGGATGAAATCCGGGCCGGTGATTGGAAGCCACGCCGCCTTCAAGCAGGCGAGGCGGTGCGAATCGCGACCGGTGGCGCGTTGCCGGACGGCGGATTGCAAGTGGTGATGCGCGAAGATGCGGAACGTGAGAGTGAGTTTGTATCCGTCCCACAGCGCGATGATGAACGCAACATCCGTCTTCGCGGGGAGGATGCCCGCGCGGGGCAAAATGTAATCGAGCCAGGAATCCGACTGCAACCCGGCGCGCTGGGCCTGATGGCGAGTGTTGGTTGCGCCCAACCACTCGTGACGAGACTGCCGCGCGTGTTGCACCTCGCCACGGGCAACGAGATTGTGCCGCCGGAGGCGACCCCACAACGCGGGCAGATCCGCGACTCGAATTCGACCTTGGTGCGGGCGTTCC
>JADLHS010000096.1 GCA_020848635.1 Limisphaerales bacterium | reverse complement strand
ATTGACGAGATTCTCACTGTTCCGGGAATTGACCTGATCTTCATTGGCCCGAATGATCTGTCGGCCTCAATGGGGCTGCTGGGACAGACGACCCACCCTCGGGTGGAAGAAGCGATCCAAAAAGTGCTCGCCGCTACAAAGAAAGCAAAGGTGCCGGCCGGGATCCTCGGATTCAGCCCGGACGACGCGAACCGGCGGATAGCGCAAGGTTTCCAGTTCATCGCGGTCGCGAGCGATGCGGGTCTCCTCTCCTCCGGAGCCAAGGATATCCTTCGACAGATCAAGAAGTAAGCACCGCACTACGACTCCGGCTGGTAATGAAAGACTCACCGGATCAAATCTTGAACCCATGAAAACGAATCCGCAAACTTCCTCCGCTCCGCGTTCGATGAACCGCCGCGAATTCATCCGCACTTCCTCGAAGACGGCCGCCGTGTTGGGCGCTTCTTCCCTGTTGATCGCCCGCCAGAATGTCCTGGGCGCGAACGACAAAATCGGCGTGGGCTTCATCGGCTGCGGCAAACGCGGAGTCAACCACCTCCAACTCATCCACGCGTGGACCACCCAGGGAAAACCGCTGCGCATCGTGGCTTTGTGCGATGCCTACGGCCCGCGACTCCGCGACCTCGCCGAGGGCTATCAAGCCAAACCCTACCAGCGCCACCAAGACCTGCTGGCCGACAAGGAAGTAGACGTGGTCTGCATCTCCACGCCGGACCGCTTGCACGTCCCGCAGGCGCTGGACGCCATCCGAGCCGGCAAAGATGTCTATTGCGAAAAGCCGATGGGTCACTGGAGCCAGTTCGCCTTGTGCAAACAGTTCTACGAGGCAACACGCAAGTCGGATCGCCTGGTCCAGATGGGCATCCAGATCAATTCCAACAGTGCGTGGCAGAAGGTAAAGGAACTGATCCAACGAGGCGATATTGGCCGCGTCCAGCATGTGACCGCCGGTTATTACCGCCCCGGCGATTGGGGGGAGCGTTGGCCCATCCCCGACCCCGACGCCAAGCCAGGGCCGGACCTGGACTGGAAAGCCTTTCTCGGCGATGCACCCGAAGTCCCGTTCAGCGTTGAACGCTTTTTCAGTTGGCGCAAATATCTCGACTACTCGGGCGGCCCGGCAACCGACCTGTTCCCGCATGTGCTTACCCCATTCATCAACGTGCTCGGGCTAAAGTTCCCCTCGCGCGCACTCGCTTCAGGCGGCATTTACAAATACGACGACTACGGTCGCGAGGTGCCAGACACGTTCAACCTGGTGTTGGAATATCCTGAGCGGCTCTCGGTCAACCTGGTCTGCACGCTGACCAACGGCCACAACAGCGATCCCGTGATCCGCGGCGACGGCGGCACAATCGTGCTGGAAGGTGCCAATTTCGGGGCCGGCTTCCGCCGCATCAAGCGTTACCCGGTAAAATGGAAAGATGAAAGCGAGGTGACGGAAATCCCGGTCACGATGCCGAACGTTTTGGCGGAGCACTGGACAAATTTCCTCGAATGTGTGCGCACCCGGGCCCAACCGAATACCGGCCCCGAGCTTGGCCTGCGAATGCAAGCCGTCAGCAGCATGGGCATGCTCGCCTACTTGAAGCAGAAGATCGCCCGCTTCGATGCGGTGAAGCAGGAGATTTTAATCTGACCGTCATGCAGTTTGATCCGATGTTACTTCGCAATTATCTCCCCAAAATCGGCATTCTACTATGGCTTCTGGCGTGCGCGGTGGCCTCCGGCCAGACCTCCAAGGCAGGCGCAATCAACGGCGAGTGGTGGTCACTGTTGGATCAGGACCTTTCCAGATGGGAGGTGTTCACCGGCGTGCCGCACACGACCGTTGATATTGACTGGGACAGCAAGGGTAATGATGGCATCACCGGAAAGCCGCTCGGCCTGGGACGCAACGAGCGCGGAATCTTTACCGTGATTATGGAGGAAGGCAAACCGGTCTTGCGGGTGTCCGGGGAGATCTATGCGGCCCTGACCACGAAAGAGGAATACGAGAATTACCACCTTAAGGTTGAGTTCCGCTGGAGTGAAAAGAAATGGCCGCCCCGACTCACAGAAAAGCGCGACAGCGGAGTGCTATATCATTGCCTGGGCAAGCACGGAGCATTTTGGAACGTCTTCATGCACAGCTTGGAATGCCAGATTCAAGAGGATGATTGCGGGTCCTTTTATCGCGTCGGGAGCACCCTGGCGAAGGTTCCGGTGGACGCGGCGCTCAAGCTGGACCCGAAGCAAAAGCTGCGGCCCAAGTTCAATCCGGATGGCGAACTGCGAGAGCTTGCCCCCGGAAAGAGCGGAACCGTCCTTAGTCCGGTGTCCAACGAGAAACCCCACGGTGAATGGAACACCATCGAAGTCATGACCGTCGGCGATCAGGCTGTCCATATCGTCAACGGCAGGGTGGTCATGGGTCTTCAGCAAATCCGGCAGGAAAAGGGCGATGGCGCGGTCCCGCTCAAGCGGGGCCGGATTCAGATTCAATCTGAAGGCGCGGAACTCTTCTACCGACAAATCGCCATCCGGCCACTCACGGAATTCCCCGAAGCAATCGCGCGAGCCGCAGGTATTCGTCACCAGTCCAACGACAAGAGGTTCGGTCATCCTATTCAGGACAAATGAACCGGCGCCCATTCAGCGAGACTTCCGGTCGCCAGCGGCAGGCGCGGAGGAACTGAATACGCCCCTGTCGTCAGTCCGCCCGGCATGTTCCTCGTCCAAGTCGCGAATTTGTTCAATGATGGCCGTCAGCTTCTTGCCCGTGGTGGAGAGGTTGTATTCCACGCGCAGGCTCCGGCCTGGAAACTCGCGGCGGACAATCAAGCCATAGTCCAATAGTTTGCGCAGCCGTTCGTTCAGGACTTTCGTCGAAATGCCGGGGATGAATCGCTCGAGCTGTCCGGGCCGGGTGATGTGGCGGCCAATGGCGGCCAGCACAGCAGCGGACCACTTGCAGCCCACCACGTCCTCCAGCCGGCGATAGGCGGCGCGCTCGGGAACCGAAAGCGGTTTCTTCCTGATTGTCATGTGGACAACCCTAGCTCAGTCCCTGCGGCGGGAACAGGAGGAACCTTACGGTGACTACTCACCAAATTGTGCCCGCTATCGCCCGCGCCCGCCGGTGACATAATTGACGAGCGACACCCGGCAACCGTGCCGCGCGCCGCATCCAAACAAAAACACAAACACATAAGTCAAAAACGAACATGAAAACCAAAGCCGTATTCTATCACGCGGGCTGTCCCGTCTGCGTGGCCGCCGAACAGAATGTCGCTGCCGCGCTCGATCCCGCGCGCTTCGACGTGGAGATCGTCCACCTCGGCCAAGCCAAGCCGCGCATTGCCGAAGCGGAGCGGGCCGGCGTGAAGTCCGTGCCCGCTCTCGTGCTGGGCGGCACCGCTTATCATATCAACTTCGGCGCCGACCTCAGCGTTTTGAAATAACGAACTTAGGAAAACAAGATTACCCAAGACGGTCAGTGAATCCAATTTCACTGGCCGTTTTTGCATCTCGGCGCGATGGCGAGAAAAAGCGCAGCGGTTCAGCGCGGCTTCTCGTTGGAATCGCTTGCCGACTCCACGCGCCCGACAATGACCTCCCGGCCCTGCTTGCTCAAGGTGTAGAGCACTTGGCGGTCGCGCGGATCCCAAGCGAACGACTGGCCTGGTGCGGTGATCGGGATGGTAGCAATCCAATTCAGGGTCGGACCCGCTTCCGGCATCGCGAGCACGTAGAGCGCGGTATCGTCGTGGCCGGTGTCTTCGCAAAGAGGCCTGGAATGCGAAGTAGTGTTGCCGGCGGCGCTTGCTTCATTTGCCGACGTGCCGTAAAACGAGGCTGATGATAGCTGATGAATTCACGATGGTGGGGGCAACCACACGCTCAGAGGATCGCCTGGCGACTGTGATTGGACGGAGAGCTTGTGTGAAGGGGCTACAGTGAGCACAGAGCCACGCCGTCCGGCCACCCGATGCGCCCACGGTGGCGCGAGCCGCCGCGGCCCCGGTGGGGCGAATGAGCCGTTTCAGCGCCCCATCGCGCAGAGCACCATCTTCGACTTGGGAACCTCGGCCGAGGCGGAGGCGATCTTTTCCGGGGCGCACAAGGGCTACGCTTATTCACGATTCGGGAACCCGTCGGTGGAAGTGTTGGCGGCGATGATCGCCGACCTGGAGGGCGGCGCCGAGGCGCTCGTCACCAGTTCAGGCAACGCTGCGGTGCTTTGCGCCGTGACGGCAGGGTTGGCGGGACGCGACGGCCCGCTGGTAACGCATCACGATGTTTACGGAGGGAGCTTCGAGTTGTTGCGCATTCTCTCCAGCATTCATCGCGTTCCCGTCGAGATCGTTGATTCCACCAATACGGAGGCGTGGTTGGACGCCGTATCGCGGGCGGGCGCGGTGTTGTTGGAAACGCCCTCAAATCCGCTGATGCGGCTCATTGATATTGCGGGGACGGTCGCGCGGGCGCATGCGGGCGGCGCCCCGGTGATCGTAGATAACACGGTGGCGACGCCTTTCAATCAACGCCCCTTTGATTTCGGGGCAGACTGGATCGTTCACTCAACCAGCAAATACCTCAACGGTCATTCCGACATGATTGGGGGATGTTTGGTGCGCCAAGAAAATTTGTCGGCAATGCACCGGACAATTCACAAAAATCTGGGCGGCACGGTGAATGCACTCGATGCCTGGCTGGTGCAGCGCGGGCGGCGGACTTTCGCCTTGCGGATGGAAGCGCACAACCGCAATGGACAGGCCGTGGCGGAATGGTTGCTCCGTCGCCCGGAGGTCGCGCGCGTGCACTATCCCGGTTTGGCAACGTATCCCCAAGCTGAACTCTTTCGTCGGCAGATGAAACACGGCGGGGCTTTGCTTGCTTTCGAACTGGCGGGAGGCGAGGAAGCTGCCTGCCGGTTTCTTGACCGGGTTGGCCTGATCTTACATGCGGTGAGTCTGGGGGGCATGGAGAGTCTGGCAACGCGACCGGCGATGTCCAGTCACCGGGGGATGACTTCCGAAGCACGGCAGCGGGCTGGCGTGTCCGACAGCCTGATCCGGTTGTCAGTGGGCGTCGAAGCAATTGAAGACTTGTTCGCAGATTTGGAGCAGGCGCTCGCCGGGCGACCGGACGCCAGGCCCGTGGGCGGATGATCTTGTAACAAGCGCACGCTCGGTGGCTTAATGCTATCCAATAAATTCAATCGTGTCGGCGTTGCTTGCGCATTTTCAGGTGAGCCCTGTCATTAACCTGCTCTCCATCCAAGTCGGTCTCCCAAAAACAATTGGCGGGCCTGACCCGGTCAGCGAGTGGACAACCAGTTTCTTCAAGGAGCCGGTGTCCGGTCCCATCTGGGTCGGAACGACCAACCTGGCGGGCGATGGTCAAGCTGATCTTCGTGTGCATGGTGGCGCGGATAAAGCAATCAATCTCTATCCGTTTGAGCATTACGCCGGCTGGCTCCATGAGGTTGAAATCCAAGACTTACCCAAAGGTGCGTTCGGCGAAAATCTGACGACGACCGGTGCCGTGGAAGCGGACGTGTGCATTGGCGATATCTTCGAGATCGGCGGTGCGACCGGAGCGTTGGTGCAAATCTCGCAACCCCGCCAACCCTGCTGGAAGTTGAGCCGCCGCTGGAAGATCAACGACCTGGCGGCCCGAGTTGAACGCACGGGACGGACCGGCTGGTATTTTCGGGTCCTGCGCGAGGGCAACATTGAGCCAGGTGTTCAGCTTCAGCTGGTGGCGCGTCCCCACCCGGAATGGACGGTTTCGTTCGCCAATGAGGTGATGCACCAACGCAAGGCGGATTTCGAATTTGCGCGGTGCTTGGCCGAGTGTCCGGCATTATCTCAAAGTTGGAAACACAGTCTCTCCCGGCGAGCCCTGACCAAAGCCAACGCGGACCCTTCACCGCGGCTTCGTGGCCCGGACGCAGCGAGTTAGCGACGCCGCATTCATGTGGAGACGGTCGCGACCGCGAACAATCAGGCCGGGACCGGCGAACGGCGGTCGGGCTGCAATTTGATTCCCAGCGGAATCGAGGGCATTGCGCCATTGAGCAGGTCGGCCAGTTTCGTCTTCGCAAAGGCGGCTTCCATTTGCAGGGCCGTGTCATTCAACCCGCAATGCAACGGGCACAGGTTCGTGCCGTGCGCCTTCAAGCCCAGCGGACAGGTGTGGATACGTTCCAGCGGGTCCACGGCATTGATCACATCCAGCACGGTGATTTGCGCCGGGTCGCCCGCGAGTTGGAAGCCGCCGCCCAACCCGCGTTGACTCCGCACCAGGCCCGCCTTGGCAAGTGATTGCAGGACCTTCGCGATGTAATCCGGCGGCGTCCGCGTGCCGGTGGCGATTTGGCGCGTGGTCTGCGAGCGCGCCGGCGGCTGCACCAGCCAGATGACGGCGCGCAGGGCGTATTCGGAAGTGCGGGAAATCAGTTGCATGGCGCCAAACTGGACATTGACATCCGCTTTAGCAAGTTTATCGTGGACTCAGTGAGTTTTCCCACCTTCGGGCCGTGTTGGCCGGGAGCCGGTGGAAACGGCCATACAACCTGATTATGAATCCGATAACTATTGAAACCACCGTGGGAGAAATCGTCCGCGCCGTGCCCGCCCGCTCGCGCATTTTTGAGAATCTCGGCATTGATTACTGTTGCGGCGGCAAGAAGCCGCTGGCCGAAGTCTGCCGCGCCAAAGGCCTCGACCCGGCCACCGTCGTCGCGATGCTGGCGGCGCTCGATGGCGATGCGGAAACCACGGCGGCCAATCCCGACGCGATGACGCTCGCCGAACTCTGTAATCATATTGAGCAGTTCCACCACGGCTACCTGCGCGAGGAACTGCCGCGCCTGGATTTCATGACGCGCAAGGTGGCCGCCGTCCACGGCGACCATGAACCCCGTCTGCTGGAAGTGCGGCGCGTGTTCGAAGCGTTCAACGTGGAGATGACCGCGCACACCAAAGAGGAGGACGAAACCATTTTCCCGGCGATCCGCCAGTTGGAATCGGCGAAGGGCGACCGCACCACGGCCGCTGCCAACCTCAACGCATCTTTCGCGAAACTGGAATCCGAACATGACCGCGCCGGGGCCGCGCTGGTTCAACTCAAGGACTTGACGGACAGCTACAATCCGCCGGACTGGGCCTGTAACACTTTCCGCGCGCTCTTTGATGCGCTAGCCAGGCTGGAACAGAACACGCACCAGCATGTCCACAAGGAAAACAACGTGTTGTTTCCACGAGCGCTGGCCATTGGGGGGGCTGCATGAACAGCGATGGGAATCTCCCGTTGGTGTATTCCTGCTCGGGCGCGTCCAGCGCCGCGCAAATGGCCAATCACATCGCGGTCAGACTCGACCGGCTCCAGGTGGCCGAGATGTCGTGCATTGCCGGCGTGGGCGGCGACGTGAAGCCGCTGGTGCGCACCGCCAAGTCCGGACGGCCGATCATCGCGCTCGACGGCTGTCCACTGCAATGTGCGGCCAAGATTCTCAGACGACATGGTCTCCACGCCGATAAGCATTACGACCTCAGCAAAATGGGCGTTAAGAAGAAGCAACACGAGGACTTTGACCTGCAGGAAGCCGCGCAGGCGCTCCAACAGATACTGAAAGATTCGGGACTTGGTGGTCATTCACCTGCCCCCGGGGCATCCGCGACTTCAGCAACCGGACCGGAAACCCCCGTGCCGTTATCCCAGCCCGACTCACCAATGGCAACCGAAGAAGAAGCACCCGAGCCGGCCAGCCCGGTGTGCTACTTGAGGGAATTCAAAAAATGGTGAGTCACAATTTCCCCGCAGTGCGTATGACGCCAGGTTCATGGAACGAAATCCAGCGTTCGCCGACATGGTGGATCGGCCAAAACATACTCTGACCTGAAGCAGCTACTGCCAGTCACAAACATCATGAACCACGATCAATTGTATCTTCTGAAACCCGACTTCCACGATCGGGGCAAAATCTACTTCTGTCCCGGCTGTGCGGAGATGGTCGGCCTCCTGGAGTTCTATCCGGCGCTCAAACAGCGCGTGGACGTCCACTATGTTGACTACCCGCGTCCTCGACCAGAGTTGATCTCCTTGTTGGGGGAGGAAAACCAGAGTTGTCCCGTGTTGGTGTTGAAATCAGTTCCGCCGGACCTTCCCGCACGTCTTAAAGTGCAACGCGCCAACGGTCATGCCTTCGTGGCCGGCGCGCGGGAAATTGCCGAATACCTCGCGCACGTCCACGGCACCGGACTTCCGCATTGAGACAATGCTCCAGCAATCAAAAAATATGTCCAAGATCATTGACGAAAAACTCGAAGGCCTGTTTCAGGATGTCGTTAAGCGCAACCCCGGCGAGGTGGAATTCCACCAAGCCGTCCGCGAGGTGCTGGAATCACTCGGCCCGGTGCTGGTGAAGTATCCTGAATTCGGCGAGCACAAGATCATTGAGCGCATCTGCGAACCGGAGCGCCAGATCATCTTCCGCGTGCCGTGGCAGGACGACGCCGGTCAGGTGCAGATCCACCGGGGTTTCCGCGTGGAGGTCAACAGCGCCCTGGGACCCTACAAAGGTGGATTGCGTTTTCATCCGTCGGTTTATCTGGGGATCATCAAGTTTCTGGGTTTCGAGCAACTCTTCAAAAATGCGTTGACGGGCATGCCGATTGGGGGTGGCAAGGGCGGGTCTGATTTCGATCCGAAAGGCAAGTCGGACGGGGAGGTCATGCGCTTTTGCCAGAGCTTCATGACGGAGCTTTACCGGCATCTCGGCGAATACACCGATGTGCCGGCGGGCGACATCGGCGTGGGCACGCGGGAGATTGGTTATCTGTTCGGCCAATACAAGCGCATCACCAACCGCTACGAGTCGGGCGTGCTGACCGGCAAAGGCCTGGACTGGGGCGGCGCCCGGGCGCGCAAGGAGGCCACCGGTTATGGCGCGGTCTTTTTCTTGAACGAAATGCTCAAAGTGCGGCGCACTCCGTTGGCGGGCAAGACCTGCATCGTCTCCGGTTCGGGAAACGTCGCCATTTACGCGATCGAGAAGTTGCAACAATTGGGCGGCAAGGTCGTGGCTTGCTCCGACTCGGGCGGTTTTGTGCATGACAAGAAGGGCCTCGACCTCGCGTTGATCAAACAACTCAAGGAAGTCGAGCGGCGGCGGATTTCGGAATACGCCACCCATCATAAGCGTGCCCATTACGTGGCCAAAGGCAACCTGTGGGAAATTCCTTGTGACGTAGCCCTCCCGTGCGCCACGCAAAACGAACTGACCGGCAAGGATGCGACCACCTTGGTCAAGAACGGCTGCCGCGCCGTGGCCGAAGGCGCGAACATGCCCACCACGCCCGAAGGCGTGCGGGTCTTTCTCAAGGCGGGAATTGCCTACGGTCCCGGCAAAGCCGCCAATGCGGGCGGCGTGGCCACCTCAGCCCTGGAGATGCAACAGAACGCCAGCCGTGATGCGTGGGACTTCGAATTCACCGAGCAGAAACTGGCCGGAATCATGAAAGGCATTCACCAGCGTTGCTACGAAACGGCGGAAGAATTCGGCACCCCCGGCAACTACGTCAACGGCGCCAACATTGCCGGCTTCATCAAGGTCGCCAAAGCCATGGTGGCGCTCGGGTTGATTTGACTGGGAAAACCTTCCAGCCGTTAAGAACGTTTCAATCGGGCCGGTGAAGGTGTCCGCCGGGCGGTGGGGCCGGTTTGCGCATGTTCCTCATCGAGATCGCGCAGTTGTTCCAGAATGACGTTGAGTTTCCGGCCCATGGGAGTGAGACCGTAATTCACCTGGCGCACGCGCCCCGGCTTTTCGGTGCGGGTGATCAGCCCATAATCCAGCAATTTGCGCAATCGTTCGTTGAGCACTTTGGTGGAAATGCCGGGGATGAAGCGTTCCAATTGCCCGGGCCGGGTCACATCGCGACCAATGGCGGCAAGCACGCCCGCCGACCATTTGCACCCGACGACGTCCTCCAACCGGCGATAGGTGGTGCGTTCCGTTAGCGAAAGATGTTGGGACTTCATGCCGTCATCCTACAGCAGGATCGTGTTGTGGTCAGGTGGTAACCAAAGGGTGATCACCTACCGATTAGTGCCCTCTGTTCTGCCATTCCGCTTGGGCGATACTCGCATTGCAACACCCAATGGTGAAGCACAGACAACAACCAAACAAAACAATCCATGAAAACCAAAGCTGTATTCTATCACGCCGGCTGCCCCGTATGCGTTGCCGCCGAACAAAACGTCGCCGCCGCGCTCGACCCTGCGCGGTTCGATGTTGAAGTCGTCCATCTCGGCACGGCCAAGGCGCGTCTGGCCGAAGCGGAACAGGCCGGCGTAAAGTCAGTCCCGGCGCTCGTGATCGGTGGCCAGGCTTACCACATCAACTTCGGCGCGGGAGTCGAGGCGTTGCGATAATCCGGCGGGCATGGCTCTCAGAGCTCTCGCGCAATCAGATGAACAGCGGGTGCTTTAACCAAAGCGGTCACCGGCTGGCCAGGACTTAAATCCAAATCCTCACATGCCGGGCGCGTGATGAAGGCGAACAGTGGAAAGCCCGCATCGAGTTCAACCCGCACCAATGGACTGCCCGGATGCACCGCCACGATTCGGGCAACAAGCCGGTTGCGCACGCTGCTCGCTGCCCCGTCGTTGCGTTGTAGAATCACGTCCTCTCCCCGAATGCACACGAACACGGCACGGGCTTCGTCGGGCGGAGCAAGCCCGATGACTCGGGACGTTCCCACCTCCACGGTGGCCAGCCCTTCGCTCAAGTTGACGATGCGACCCGGATGCAGGGTCTCGACGCCGACAATGCGGGCCACTTCGGCGTCGGCAGGGTGGTTGAAGACTTCGAGCACCGGCCCGCTCTGGCGCACCGTGCCGCCGCTCATCACGACAAGTTCATCGCCGAGGGCCAGCGCTTCGGCGCGGTCGTGCGTCACGAGGAACACGGGAATGTCGCAGGCCGCAAGCAGGCGGCGCAATTCGCCGCGCAGCTCTTCGCGCAAAGCGGCGTCGAGCGCAGACAGCGGTTCGTCCAGCAAGAGCAACCGGGGACGGCAGACCAGCGCGCGAGCGAGGGCGACGCGCTGTTGTTGTCCACCGGAAAGTTGTCGCGGACGTTGTTGGACCACTGCTGCGAGGCCAAAACGATCCAACATTTCGCCGACCCGCTGCTCACGCTCGTTGGCAGGCAGGCCATAGCCGATATTGCCCGCGACGGTGAGATGCGGAAACAGCGCGTAGTCCTGAAACACAAAGCCAACGCCGCGTTGCTGCGGCGCGAGACAGATGCCTGGCCCGGCGTCAAACCAGGTTCTCCCGCCAAACTGAATCGAGCCTTGCTCCGGCCGTTCCAGTCCCGCGAGGCAGCGCAGCACCGTGGTCTTGCCGCAACCGGACGGGCCAAACAGCACGGTGACGGAGTGACCGCGCATCGGCCGGTCCAACTTACCACGAATGACCGCTCCGCCGGGAAAGCGTTTGGTGAAATTGGCGATCAACGCGTCGGCCATACGTGGATGAATTTGCGTTGGAGGCCGTAGGTGATGGCGAGCACAGCGAAGGCGAATAGCAGCAGCGCCAGCGAGGTCTGGTTGGCGGCGGCATAGTTGAGCGCCTGCACTTCGTCGTAGATGGAAATGGAAACGGTGCGCGTCGTGCCGGGGATATTGCCGCCGATCATCAGCACCACGCCGAATTCGCCAATGGTGTGCGCGAAGCTCAACACCATGCCCGTGAGCACGCCCGGCCACGCCAGCGGCAACGCCACCTGAAAGAACGTGGCGACTTTGCTGACGCCCAGACACCAGGACGCCTCCATCATGCGCCGGTCCACCGCCGCAAAGCCGCTGGTGAACGGCTGCACCGCGAAGGGAAGGCTGTAAAGCACCGACGCCACCAGCAAGCCCTCGAACGTGAACGGCAGGCGGTGACCGAAAAGCGATTCGTAGAATCGGCCCACCGGACTCAGCGGGCCAATCGCCATGAGCACATAGAACCCCAGCACCGTGGGCGGCAGCACAATGGGGAGGGCGACGACGGCCTCAATGAGGAATCTGCCGCGCCAGCGCGTGTTCGCCAGCCAATACGCCAGTGGCAGACCAAACACCACCAACACGAGCATTGTGCAGGCGGAGAGTCGCAGACTCAACCAGATGGCTTGCCAGTCCATGCTTCATTTTCCCAGTTTTTCCGGCAGAAAGAAACCGTAGCGTTTGAGCACTTCGCGGCCATGTTGGCCCAAAACGAAATCACGGAAGGTGCGGGCGGCGTCCGCCTCCTTTGTCCACTTCAAAATCATGCCGCCTTGCTCCATCTTCGGATAGTCGTCGAGGGGAACTTCCCAATAACGCCCGGCGTCGCGCATCTGCGGGGCGACCGCCAGCGCCAGCGCCAGAATGCCGATGTCCGCGTTGCCGCTTTGCACGAACTGAGCGGTCTGCGCGATGTTCTCCCCATAGACGAGATTCTTTTCAGCCGGCTCATAGACTTTGAGCGATTTCATCGCCGCCACCGCCGCCCGGCCATACGGTGCGTGTTGTGGATTGGCGATGGCGATTTTCTTCACCGATGGCGCAAGCAATGCTTGGATGCCGAGCTTCTCCACGTCCACGGGCGATTGCTTCGGCGTCCACACCACGATGCGGCCCACAGCGTAGAGGAACACGTTGGTTTCGAGCGCGTGGCCGGCGGCGGCGAGTTTGCGGGGATACTCGATGTCCGCCGAGAAATAGAGGTCGAACGGCGCTTGGTTTTGGATCTGCGCGTAAAAATTGCCGGACGAGCCGTAGGTGACTTTGACCTTGATGGCGGTTTGATTCGTCTGAAACTCGGTGACGAGTTCGTCGAGCGCGAATTTCAGATCGGAAGCGGCGGCGACGGTGAGTTCGGCGGCGCGGGAACTGGCAGGGGCGAAAACCATTAGCGCCAGGGTGGCGACGCAGATGAAGCCGTTTCTCATGCAGGGTGACAAGTTGGCGTTCTGGACCGGTGAAACGCCGGGTTGATTTTAGTGGGTTCGGAGAATGAAGAACTTTAGGGCCGAAGCATCGGCACTGGCCGCGTTGGTTACGGTGACGGAAAACGCCCCTTCCGAATCCAGCACGTTGGTCGCCACTGGCAGCCACTGGGCGAGCGGCAGCGCCACGTTCGTGCTGCTCAAGACGTGATACGTCGCGCCGGCCGCACCGTTGGTGGCCGCGAGGACAACGTCCGCTCCAGACAGTGCAATCGAAGTGATGCCCGGTCGCGGCAGGGCTGAGACTTCCAAATACGGCCGCGCGCTGGCAGTGCCAAAGTTGCGGGAGGTGAAGGTGAATCCAACGCCGGCATCAACGGCGGTCAGGTAAAGCCCCACCTCACCGCCGGCCCGCAGGTCATCCACGAAAGCGGGTGGAAGTGTGAGTGGAAAACTCAGTGATCCATCCATGCCGGCATTGGTGGACGTGCCCAAACTGGCGTCTGCTCCGGGGTTCAGCAACGAGGCCACGTCGTTGTAGGTGATGCCGGTGGTGGTGGGAGCGTTGGGATTGCCCGTGCCTTCCATCCAGCCGTCGTTCGCGATCCAGAGGATTTCAAACGCGCCCACGCCGCGATTGAACAGGGCATTGTTCGACGCGCCCTGCTCCGTGACGCGCAGGGCTGCTCCGCTGACCTCCCAGTTGGCCGGCCCGAACAACGAATCGAAATGCGCGACCATGCCCGCCGTATTGAAGCGGATGAAAGTATCGAAGACGCCGTTGGCGATGCCGGATGCGTTCGTCGCGGCTGAACCGGAGACGGACAGGCCGCCCGCGCCGCCGTAATTCAAAGTGGCCGCGTCGGCGCGGACGAAGGCATCGGCGGAAACGCTGTTGGTAAACGTCGCGGCAGTCGCGCCGCTGGCGAGCGTGAGTGCGGCGAAAACTGTCTGCAGCTTGATTGGCGTGGGGTAGTTCATGGCGATGATCGGAGTGGGTTCAGGGTCGGGCAGTGTTCACGGGAAAAAAGAGCGGGCCAGGGCCATTGGTCTGCGCGCCGAATTCGAGCAGGAATTGCTGCACCTCGGCGGAGAGGAGAAAGTCGGCCAGGGCTTTTGCTCCCGCGCGATTGGCCCGCGGCAGCCGCGCCGGGTTCGCCTCCATGACGATGAACGGGCGGCGCATGACCGGATCATCCCGGACGAGGATTTCCATTCCTTCGGACGCCATCTTGCCCAACCGCGCGGGAATGTAGCCGACCACGACATAGGCGTGGTTGCTGCGGGCGAACTGAAGAATGTTCCATTTGGAAACGCTGTCGTCGCGAATCACCCAGTCGCCCTTCGGCTCGACCCCGGCATTGCGCCACAGGTTGTGGGAAAGCTCCCGGCTGCCGATGCCGTGAAAGTCCACGAACCGCGCCCGCGCCGCCGCAATCTGGCGCAAGGCCGCCGCGCCGTTGGTCATGCCGCGCACACCGGCGGGGTCGGCGGGCGGGCCGACGATACACAGTTCATTCCGCGTCCAGGGACGCATGTTGATGCCGTAACCGTCGGCCACCAGGTCCGTCGTGATGTCGCCCGAGTGCATGGTCAGCAAGTCGGCCTTGCCCTCGCGGAACACCTTGTCGAGTTCACCGCGCGGACCGGTGGCTACGACCTCCACCTTGTAGCTCGACTCCGCCTCGAACCTCCGGGCGATTTCCGGCCACAAGCCGGTCATGGTCATGCCGCCAATGACCGCGCAACGGACCACGCGCGGGTCGGCGGGCGCTTCCGCCTTGCGGCTGCAAGCGCCGGTGAATGCGAGCAAACACAACGCGAACCAAGTGATGGGATATAGTCTCATGGGTCAGTAGGCCGCAGCTTGCTCATCGCTGGCCGTGCCGGTGAGCCAGCGCACGTCAGCGCGGAGCGGGTCGCCGACGCCGCAACCCACATACGAGCCGGCCAACGATTGCACTTGTCCGCCAAGGAAGAGCAGGTTGACCCGCGCGGAGTGGCGCGGCACGGGACTGTAGGCACGTTGGGATGGGAAGGTTGACGCATAAGGCCCGGGCGCATCGGTCAGGGCCACGACCTCCGACGGACGGACGACTTCGGTCATCCTGGTCGGCTGCGGCAGATTGCGGGGCGAGAGATTCATATTCATGGCATAGGGCAGGAAATATCGTCCTCCGGAATCGCGCGCCCTCGGACAGATGAAGACGGAGGCGGTGTGCGCGGTGGGTGCGTTGCTGCGAGTGACCAGCACCTCGAAGGACGGACGGCCCAGATACGGCGGCAACGCGTTGAACCAGTCGTCGGACCGGTCAATCTGGAACAGGGGTTGCACTCCTTGCCCGCGGCGCGGAAGGAAGTCGTTGTGATCGTCCGCATACATGTGAAAGGCCAGTCCCCACTGGCGCAGATTGCCGAGGCACTGTGCGGAACGAGACTTCGCCTTGGCGCTGGCCAGCGCCGGCAGGAGCAACCCAGCCAGCACAGCGATGATGGCGATCACGACCAGCAGTTCGACGAGCGTGAAGCCGTGCCAGGCGCGCAGCCAACGACATCTGGATTTGAACTGCGTCCGCATGGTCAGAGCTTGAACAAGTCCCCCGTTTCCCGCGCGTCGTAGCCCGGCAGTTCGCTGACCAGCCGCCGGTGCGCCCGGCTGCGCAGCAGGCGGACGAGCGCCTGGATGCGCGGATCGTGCATCTGTGATTCGGCAAAACAAAGGTCCAGCGTCTCGGTGCGGACCGGGACGAAGTTCAACCCGGCTTCCACGGCGGCAAGCTTGACGCAAACTCCGGCATCGGCCCAACCGGCGCGGATCGCTTGCGCCACGGCGGAGTGGCCCTCCACCACGCGGCCCGGCAAACGCCGCTGGCCGCTCAACGTGTCCAAACATTCCCGGGCCGCTGATTCCGGCTCGCGCAAAGCCCACCGATGCGACTGGCGCAGCAATGAATCCACCGAACGCGTCCGGTCGTCCGGCGGCAAGGCGAGGCCCTCCTGCCATTGCGCCGCGCGCAAGAGCCGGTAGCCGCCGCCCAATTGCGCGCGGGCGGTTGCGGCATTCAACTCGGGATGTTCCTCGGTGGAGCGATGCAAGCCGGCCACATGAATCGCCCCGCGCCTCAACAAGTCCAGCGCCGCACCGCCGCCGCGCGGAAACACGAGCAACCGAAATCCGCTGGCCCGCGCGTATTCCGCCGCCAGCAAGCCCGCCGCCGGATCACAGCAGGCAATGGTCAACGTTTTCTCCGCCACGTCCGCGCCGGCCTCGCGTCCCGCACCGCCTTGCCAGATCCCATCGTGCCCAATCACGTTCAACGAGAGCGATTCCACCGGATACAGCCAGCGCCGCCCGCCCATTTCGGCCTCCCAGAAACGGGCCGGTTCGGAATTCGGTGGCCACGCCCACTCCGGGCCGGTCGAACGCGACATCGCCGCGCCGCCACCGAACAATTCCTCCACCGAACATTCGAGTGCGCGAGCCAGCGCCAGCGCCGCCGTGACCGAAGGCGTGAGCCGTCCGCCCTCGATGGCGCTGACCGTGGTGCGGGGAATATCGGCCCGCCGCGCCAGTTCGGCTTGCGACCAGTAGTGCGCCTGCCGCCGCCGGGCCACCGCGTGGGGTGAGGATTCATTGTCAGCCATGATACTGGCAGTGTGTGGCAGCATCCTGCCATCGTCAACGTGGAAGTGTGGGACCGGGGCGAGCGGGATGGCGTTGCGATAATCCGGCGGCCTGCTTTCCAACCTGCGCGAGCCGGTGGCTGGCACAGGTTGCTTGCACGTCCAGGCTTGATGCAAATCAAACCAGCGGCTGAGGGAGGGGATCGCCACTTTACATGCACTGGAATCACGGCCAGCTTCAGCAAATTGTTTGATTTAGGTCAAGGACACCTCAACCGATCGTTGAAATAGTGTCTCAATGACCAAACCAACAGCGTCGCCGCATCAACAGCAAGGGTCTTCTGACGGGTCAGCCGTCGAGGTGGGAAATGTCTTTCGGCCCGCAGCAACGGAGCTAGGGGTGCCTTTCCATCGGTTTAAAGAGTTGAAGAAGTCGAATCTCCGTGAAGCCACCCTGTGCTTTGCAGATTTCAAGACCGGGATCATTCGCCGAATGGAATGGGAGGAGGCGACACTGTTTCCCGCGTTTGACCGGAAACTCGGGGTGTTGGCTGGGAGCATCAGCGCTAGCTTGCGGGCTGAACATGACCAGATTCGCGAGCACTTGAGTGCCATTGAATTGAAACTCGCGCGGCAGAATCCAGCGACAGAATCGGAGGAGGTCGCACTGGAGACCGTGTTGGGTGCTCACAACCACCGGGAGCATGATGCGGTGTATCCCGTCTTGGAGCCTTGATCGTCATGGCAGGGGCGGCTGCTGCCATTGCGTCGAATGCGGCGTGAAATCCTGCTACTCCCCCAAATTGCGACGCAGGAGCGCGCTCAATCGGACGGGCGAGACAACGGTGACCGTCTTGCCTTTGACCATGAGAAGTTTTTGCTCCCGAAATTTTGCCAGCGTCCGGGAAAAGGTTTCACTCACCGTGCCCAGCTCTGCCGCCAGCACGCGCTTGGTCATGGTTAACTCGATTTGCACAGGCCGGTCGCCGTCTGGTTTGTGGCAGCGCTTGATCAGCCAGTTCGCAAGGCGGGTTTCCACGTCGCGGAGCGTCAGGTCTTCGAGTTGGCCGACCAGCACGCGCAAATGGCTGCTCATGGAGCCCAGCATGCGGAGCGCGAGTTCCGGTTGGCGGCGCAACAAGGCGAGAATACCGGTCTTTTGCACGAGCAGGACCTGCGACGATTCCAACGCCCGCGCGTCGGCGGGATAACCCTTGTCGGAAGCCAGCGCCACCTCGGCAAAAGAATCGCCCGTGCGGAAAACGTGGATGATCTGCTCCTTGCCTGCGGCACTGACGCGATGGACGTTCACCGCCCCGCGTTGCACGATGTAAAACCCTTGCGCCGCGTCGCCCTCGTGAAACAGGTAGGCGTCCTTGTCCAGCGCCTTCACCACGGTAATCGCGGCGATGTTTTCCAGGTCGGCGGATGGCAGCCCGGTGAAAAGCTGGCAACTCCGCAGCGTGTTGACGATGGCAACGGCTTTGAGTTCAGTAAAAGCGACGGACATGATGCCGTCATTCAATCAGTTTCCCTCCAGAAGTAAACCAGCCAGTCCGCGCCCGCTCCGCGCTCGACCTTGGAGGCGAAACCTTCGCTGCCCAGTTTCTCGATCAAAGGTGACGGCAGAAAGGGGGCGACAATGATGACGCCATCGTCCGACTTGAGCTTGCCCACGCGCTCGCGGATGAAAGGGAATGGCTCGATGCCGTCGCGAATCATTTCGCGCACATCGAAGCGTTTGAATTTGTTTAGCGGGGGCATCATGGTGACGTT
>JADLHS010000095.1 GCA_020848635.1 Limisphaerales bacterium | reverse complement strand
TTGGAACCCAAGGTTGGCGCGCACTTCGAGCGCGAGGAGCGTTACCAGCAATTAACCCGGCGTCAGAGTGAGATCGAGGAAAAACTCGACCTCACCAAGAACCAAGCGCCGAGCCAGGTTGATGCGGATGCGCCTGACACAAACGAGAAGAAGAATTCGGTGAAACAAACCAAAACTCATTCGCCCCGGCCCGCGCGCCGTGCGGCCATTCGTGTATGAATGCGACAGATCAACAAACGGAGTTTCTCAGTTGGAAGGTTGTTCCCGCCCGGCTGGACGCAACCCAGGCGGCTTGGTTTCTCGGTTTTGAACCGCACGAGATTCCGATTCTGTCTGCGGCCTGCCTGTTGAAACCGCTCGGCCATCCGCCGCGCAACGGCACAAAATTCTTCGCTACGGAAATGCTGGAGCAGCTTCGCCGCGACGAGAAATGGCTCGCCCGCGCCTGTGACGCAATCTGCGACTACTGGCGCGTGCGAAACGGCCGTAAGCGGATTCGTGGACGCGGCACGCGGGACAGCGCGCCGTTCAGCCGACCGTCTGCCCCAAACGGGCAGCCCGGTCACGCTCCGGCGAAAGCGGCGGCAACTGGATGATTTGACCTTCCGCCGCCTGCTTTTCGTAGCTCTCCAGCGACGGCAGCCTCACCTTGGCCTTGCGGGCGTATGCGCGATGCACGGCCTTGCTGTTATGGCCGAGCGCCTCCTGTGCAAATCGCTCCGGGTAGCCGCACGTCTTGGCTCGTTCCGCCCAAGCGTAGCGATAGGAATGGAGGGTGACGCCTTTGATACCGAGTCCTCCGCACCGCTGTTTGAACTCCGTGGCGCGGTCGCCAGAGCGAACGGATCGCAGGTAAGGGAACAGCGCGCCGGTAACAGGCAGACGCCGCAATACCGCTTCAATGTCCGGGCCGAAGTGAATCATCGCCAGGCTGCCCGTCTTTTGACGGGCATAGGCAATCGTCTGATTCGGCCAGTCAATATCCTCGGCGGCAAGATTGGCGATGTCGCTTTGCGAACCACCAAGATGCCAGCACAGTTCGTAGAAGCTGCGGCGCTCCGGGTTTTTCTCCCGCTCAATGATGAGTTGATGTTCGTCGAACGTGATGGCACGTCTTGGCTGAAAGCGAACTTCCGGCCAAAGGCGCTTCGGAACAATAGGCCACGGCAGCCAGTTCATCGAAAGACAGAAGTTGTGGAGCTTCCGCAGATGAACATTCGTGCTGACCGTGCCAGCCTTGAGGCAAGCGAGCAGATGCTCGGCTTGCGTCTCAAGAATCACGCGATTGCGAATCAGGTCGAACGCCTTGTCCTTCGCCGCACGCTGCCAGCGGTCCTTGGTTGAACCGCTTTTGGTTTCGATGTTGGCGTCAAGGGCGTTTTGCCATGTCCGCGTCGAAACCCCTGAATCGCTTCCAGCAAGATACGCCTTGGCGATGAGAAGATTTAGGTGCGGTTGGCGAAAGGATTCATTGCGGGAGTGGAAAAGAGTCGTGGCCTCCGCACGGTCGCGAGTGCCCAAACTTTCTTGTTTGCCCGTCGTGGAATCGTGGACGTAGAACACGCCACCCTTTGTCCGTCGGTAGAGTCGGTATCTATTTTTCATGGCTCGAACTTTCTAGTCCGAGCCTGCCAAACGAGATCGAGCAGCAGATGTATCAGCTACACCAAACGCACGGCCAATTGCGTTTCAGCAAGTCGTGCCCGAGTTGTTTCGGAGTTTTATCAAGTTTCTCCGAGTCACATTTTTGCTGGCACTTTGCTGGCACTTTGGGTTTGTGAAATTTGTAACTCCTTATCCAAGCGAAGCTTGGAATTGGAGGCGAGGGTCGGAATCGAACCGACGAATGCAGCTTTTGCAGAGCCGTGCCTTACCACTTGGCTACCCCGCCTTCCATTCGCCCATCCTAGCCAGCATTCCAGCCCGGCTCAAGCGAAACAATTCTTCGCAGTCAAAACTGGGTGCGCTCACCAGACAAACTTCGGCTCGAACACCGGCCCGAAACCGTGTTTGCGCAGCAGCTCCATGAATTTCGCTATGCCGCGCTTCTCATCCGCGCCAAGGTGATAGTGCAGATGCCAGCCAAAGTAGTCCTTACGAAAATCTTCCGTGTATTCCGTCCGGCTGTGAATAATGTGATCGAGCGTGTCCATGCCAAAATCTTTCGCTTCGCGCAACTGGCGGCGTAATTCCCGGTTCTCAATCCCGCGGCGCAGCGCCCAGACGGCAAACACGAAGGGCAATGCCGTCAGTTCAAACCACGCCGTGCCCAGATCCAGGATCTCGTGGTCATGCGGCGCCAGGGCGAAATCCAGCGCCGTGTCGCCGATGAGCAGGACGAAATCCTTCTCCTTGGCGGCGGCATAGCTTTCTAGCGGTTTGAACTCCGGCTTTAATCCGCGTTCGGCCAGGAGCACTTTCAGCAGCAGCACGCTCGTCAGCGAAGCCGGGTCACAGAAAACTTCGCAGACTTGTTCCAGCGGTTTTCGGTGCGCGAGGAATACGCTGCGGACTTCCCCCAAGGACGCCACAGCGACACCGTCGAGCATGTCGTAGCGGTCGTTCAGCAGCGGTTCGACCACGCTGACGAGGGCGGCATCAAGTTCATCGCGGCGCAGCCGTTCGGCGAGCACGGCTGGCGTGGCGTAGCTGACTTGGTCTTCGAGTCCCCGCGTCAGCGGCACCGTGTTGAGCGCCTTGACCGAACCGACGCGAAAGGGTGCGAGCGATTGCTCCAAGCCGAACTCGCGCTCGCGATTCGCAGTAGTCTGCTCGCGTTCGAGCCGTTTCGCGATGAGTTCCGCCGATTCCGGCGCGGCCATCTGGAGTTTTGAGATTGAATCGGACATTTGACCAGTGAAGGGTTAGCAAGCCGCGCATCAGATTTCAATTACCGTAATTTCTGGACGGCAACGAAAGCGCATGGGCCAGAGAAACCAGCCAATCCCTGAGCCTACGTATAGCGGGCCACAAGGGGTTTGAAAGAGTCCCAGATCGAACTCATCCACGCCGAACGGGACGACGACCGGACCATAAAACGGAATCCGCACCTGACCGCCGTGCGAATGGCCCGCAAGCAAGACGTCATATCTATGGTGGCCGAGTTTTTTGACCCACGCGGGATAGTGCATGAGAAAGATGTTTTTCACCCCTGGCACTGCCGGCATCGGTGGCTGGGTTGCGCTCAAGCAACTTGCGCCGATTATATTGACCTTGCCGTCCTGCGTTCGGACTTGCTGATCCAGCAACCACCCTCCACCCGTGGCCGCAAAAATCTTCGTTATGCCGTCAAACGGCACCTTGCTCCAGTAATCGTGATTTCCGGGTACGCCATACAACGGCGACTTGATTTCCGAAAGAATTTCCAAGGCTTCCGCCAAATGCGCTCCGTCCTCAATCAGGTCACCCGTGAAGCAGACGAAATCCGGCGAGAGCGAGTTGATGGTCTTGACCATGGCTTCACCATAGGCGCGGTCTCCTTTGTGATGCAGATCGGTAAAGTGAATAAGCCGGTGGGAAGGTTTCTCCTTTGCCAATCGAAGTCGGCGAACTTTCAGCCAACTTGGTTCAATCCACCGGGCATCCGCATATAACATGCAGGGCGACAACAGCAGTCCGGCGAGAATAAAGCGCCGCCGGTTGACCTTACAGACTTTCATCAAGAGCTTCGGCCTACCGCGAATTTGAGGAGAGCGATTACTTCAAATTCTGCGGATTCAACGGCTTCAAATCCTTCGGCAGGAATAGCCCATCCTTCCGGATGAGTTCGCCATCGAACCAGATTTCACCGCCGCCCCATTCTTTGCGCTGGATCAGCACCATGTCCCAATGCACCGCGCTGCGATTGCCGTTATCGCAGATCTCGTAGGCCTGGCCCGGCGTAAAGTGCAGCGACCCGGCGATCTTTTCGTCGAACAGGATGTCGCACATCGGATTCAGGATGTAAGGATTGAACCCCAGCGCAAATTCGCCCACGTAGCGCGCCCCCGCATCGGTGTCCAGAATCTCGTTCAACCGCTTGGGGTTGTTGGCCGTGGCCTTCACGACTTTGCCCGCCTTGAATTCGAGCCGCACATTCTCAAACTTCGCGCCGGCGTAAATCGTCGGCGTGTTGAACTGGATCACGCCATTCACGGAATCTTTCACCGGACAGGAAAACACTTCACCATCGGGAATGTTCAGCAGGCCCTCGCACATCTTCGCGCCGATGTTCTTGATACTGAAGGTGAGATCGGTGCCGGGGGATATGAGATGGACGCGGTTGGCTTTTTCCATCCGGCTTTGCAGCGGCAACATCGCCCGCGCCATCTTGCGGTAATCCATCGTGCAGACGTCGAAATAGAGATTCTCGAACGCTTCAGTGCTCATGCCGGCGCCCTGCGCCATGCTCGGCGTCGGCCAGCGCAGGACGCACCAGCGGGTCTTGTTCACGCGCCAGTCAAGCACGGGCCGGAGGACGCGCGAGTAAAGCGCCATTTGATCGGAGGGCACATCGGAGTTTTCGCTGGTGTTGTCGGAACCGCGAATGGCGATGTACACCTCCATCTTTTTCATGCGCGCCAGGTCGAGATCACGAACGAGCGCCGCGTGCTTCTCGTTCGTGCCGCGGAGGACTTCGCGGGAAACCCGGCTGTGCCGGACATCAATCAGCGACGTGCCACCGGCCGCGCGCACGGCGCGGATCAATTCGACCGCCATTTCATCCGGTACATCGGTCAGATCGAGCAACACGCGGTCGCCTTTCTGGACGCGGGTGGAGTAGGTGACGAGCAGTTTGGCCAGTTTGAGGTAGCGCGGATCAGTCATAATGCCGCCAGCGTAAAAAGAATTGGCGCGTTGTCGAGACGCCGTTTGCGCCGTGCCGGCCAGCGTTGTCGCTTACCTTAACCCCGATGCGGCTCCGAGCAAAGCTGGGGAGCGGGTAAGGGTAAAGAAGTTCCCCGGCATTGATTCCAAACGGCAGGCCACCCGACCGCGATGGCAGACGGGCTGTTCGCCCCTCAATCCATCCGGCCACCGCTTGCATCTTGTCCACACCGGGCGTTGTGATAAACTACCCAGGTGCATAAGAAGCTCTTGACTGTTTTGTGGCTTGGTTGGTTGAGCGTGGCCGCCCACGCACAATCCACTAATGCGTTCACGTATCAAGGCCGGCTGAATCTCGGTGGCACGCCCGCCACCGGACAATTTGACCTGCAATTCAGCCTGTTTGACGCCGCGACGGCGGGCATCCAATACGGCATTACGCAGACAAACCTGGCCGCCCCCGTGACTAACGGGTTGTTCACGGCGACGCTCGATTTTGGAAGTGCGGTTTTCAGCGGCAACCCGCGCTGGCTGGAAATTGCCGTCCATGGTCCGGGGGACACGAATTACACCACGCTCACGCCCCGGCAGGCATTGACCCCCACACCCTACGCCATCCGCGCGGCCAACTTCAGCGGCAGCTTCGCGGCCACCAATCTCACCGGCAAGATTCCCGACACCCAGCTCTCCACCAACGTCGCCTTGTTGAGCAGCAACGCCATTTTTG
>JADLHS010000094.1 GCA_020848635.1 Limisphaerales bacterium | reverse complement strand
TGCTGGCGCGGTGGGCGCCGGAATCGGTGAGCGTCAACGGGCAGAGCGTACCACTGCAACAGGCGATGCTCAACGGGCAGGTGGATTACTGGCACAGCCCGGCGGCCCTGTGGTTGCTTCTGGGCGGCTACGCCCTGGGCGGCTGCATCCTGACGCTGGTGTTCAAGAACTGGCTGACGCGGGGCGCGCATTGGCAACTCAATCGCACCTGATGGTTGCACGGAACGGAGCATCACCCGAAAGGCGGTGAGTGCGATGGTGCCAGGTTTGGTGGATGCACCTCCGCCAACCGAGCGCGGAATTCTAGGCGGCAAGGCGCAAGGGACGACTGCAATAACTTTCCCGGTCCTGCCCCGGGAGCCGCAGGCGTTTACGGGTTAGCAGGTTTAGTAACACAAACAACACCATAAACACTCTTGGCAATCAACAGAATTATACCCACTCGGAGAAAAATGCTCGGGTAGGCGTCATGCCTGTCAGCCACGGTGCGGAAAACCAAAATGAGCGCAAATCCGGCATAGGCTAGCAAACAGACTAAGGCCAGAACTTGAGGCAGTGACCAACGGAAAATGTAGGCTATCGAAGGAAACATGATTAGCACGAGTAGCGCCGGAAGAAGGAACTCCACCAGATTGGCATGGCGTGCAAAAATGTCGTAAGTCGAGTAAGCCAGTAGCGGCAGCGTCAGCAACAGATCCAAAATGACGAATGACTTTAAGCAATTCATACACGTCATGCTGCCTAATCAGTATGCCTTTCGCTGTCGGCGAAAGCGCTGTCTGCTCTCAGGAGGACGCGTGGGCTGCGAACCGGAGTACGGAATGCCGAGCCACAAGTTGTGGGACTTGCGCCCCAGACTACCTGAATGGCCAAAAGAACCGACAGCATGAAGGCCTACATACTCCGTGGCCCAAAAGCTGTCGAGCCGCAAAAGTCACAACCCCGTGCCCGGCGCATTGGGTGGTTACGCCCGGGGCGCATTTTCGACCCACCGGAGCGACTGGACGTGCATTCCACCACGGCTTCCGTCGGGGATAATTCGGCAGCGGAAGCGGAGCCGATCGGACCGCCTGGAAAATGCATTTGGCCCCTCGCTTGATCAAAGGGTTAACAGATGGCGTGATTGCAGCAGGAGCGCCCACCACCACACCAGCAAGACGCCACCGCGCAAGTAGAAGTAGATGGCGATGGCTCCGAGCGTAAGCCGGAGGGCCAGTAGTTCCGCGAACATGGCCGGCGGCAGTGGCATGGGTGCCGACCGCATTTTGACCACCATGACGAAAACGCCGAACAGTACGGTGAGTCCGATCCCGATCCGCAATCGGCGAAACAGGCGTAGAGCCCACGCCAACGGCGCGAACGTCAAAAAGAGCGGTTGGAACGCCACCGCGAACAGGGTCATGCCGATCCATTGCCCAAAGGTGGAAGGATAGTCAGCCGGCGTCCGCAACCGGAAAGTCGGGTCGAAAATCCAGTAAAGAATCGCCGCCACCAACAAGCCGATGATGGTTGCGCGAACGAAGAGGCGGAGTTCGAGTGGGAACAGGAACACGGGCCGGCCGGTCAGGGGGGTGTGCCAGGCGAAGACGAACGCCCAAAGCACAAAAGCACCGAACAGCAAAACCAGTTCTACGTACCAGATGGGATAGGGTGTTTGCCAAAGGGCGAAACGGGGATAACAAATCAGAGCCGTGGCTCCAGCCGCCAGCCCGGCGGGCTTGATGACTTCGGTTTGGATCAGGCGACGCATCGGTCTTTAAGTAAGGTTTTGGTCAACGACAAACAAGTGCCGGCATCCACGGGAATCTGCTTCAGCTGGGGCGCGAGGCTGGCTTGCCTTTCGCAAGTCGTTTTCTTAACCTCAGCCATGCTCAACAAATTGCATAACCCCATCCGGACCCTCGCGACTCTCATTGCAATAACGGCCAGCTTCCTCGGCGGTCCCCTGGCCCGTGGAGAAGAAACCAAGAGCGCGCTGCAAAGCGATCCAGCGGGTTGGGTGGACATCTTTCCGTCGGCCGATCTCAAAGGCTGGTATCGTGTGACCGTGCCACCCGGTGGCCAACTGGGCCGGGAACAGTGGCATGTGGATGGCGAGAAGCAGATCTTGATCTGCGACGGCGACGGCGGCCACGACATGCTGCTCTTCGATAAGGAAATCGGCGACGCTGTCTTTCACTTCGAGTTTCGCTACACCAAGATTGAAGGCAAGGCGGGTTACAATAGCGGCGCCTACGTTCGTAATTCCAAGGACGGCGCGATCTGGCATCAGGCACAATTTGGAGATGCCAACGCCGGCTTCCTGTTTGGTCAAACGCCGGGAACGGAGGGCCAGAAGAAGTCTTTCAATCTGAGCAAGCAGGTCACGGACATGCGGGTCAAGCCGGCGGGCGAATGGAATACGATGGAAGTGACTGCCCGGGGCAAGATATTGACGCTCTGGGTCAACGGCGCGGTCACCTGCCAGTTCGAGGATTGCGGCGCGGAGAAAGGATATGTTGGCTTGGAAGGGGAAGGCTACCGCATCGAATTCCGCAATTTAAAAGTCAAAGCCCTGCGCTGAGTTGCGGGCCGGCGCCCAGTGCCGCCGGCGCGCACGCGCGCCTGACATCGTCGGAAGTCGTGCGGTGAAGTAGTTGACGCCCCGCCGAGTTCGCGTTACAGCTTGGCTTCCACAGCGCTGCGCAACGCCAGGATAACCCTCGCAATTGCGGCGACCAACACTCTATGCAAACGATTCTACCTTCCGAGTTCAAACGCCAGATGGTTCTGATGCTGGACGGCGCCCCCCATGTCATCGAAGATTTGCACACCAGCGGCACCGCCCAGACCCGACACCGGCTCCACACCCGTCTGCGCCACCTCACGAACGGCCGACTGATTGATCGCGTTTTCGCCGAGAACGAGCGTGTGGTCGTAGCCCCCCTGGAAACGCGCCGCGTCACTTACAGCTACGCGCAGGCCGGGACGCAGGTTTTCATTGATGCCGAGACGTTCGAGGAGTTCGAGTTCAGCAATGAACAACTCGGTGAGCGCCGCTGGTTTCTCAAGGAGAATGAGGAATACAAAGCCCTGCGGCTTGATGGTCGGTTGCTCGACATCGTTCTGCCACCGCAAATACCGCTCAAAGTGATGGATACCGCTCCGCCTGGACGGGGCGGCTTGAACGCGTCCTGGAAGGAAGCGAAGCTCGAAACCGGCCTCCAAATCATGGTTCCGCTATTCATCGCCACTGGCGAAATCGTCCGCGTTGATACCGCCGGAAAAAAATACTTGGGCCGGGAAGCCGCCGGGGAATAGCCAAGATTGGCGAATGGCGACAATCCGCTCCGTCCGTCCCGCCCGGCCCTGCCATCCCAGTTTCTATTCGAGGCTGTTTGCCTGGCAGGACCTTTTCGGCTTCTGCCCCATTCATTAAGTGCTGGTTTCAACCGGTTGCCGGAGTGGCGATGGTCAGCTGGCTGCGCGATTTGCTTTTTTGGGTTTTGGCCTGACGCGACCACGGCAAAGGAGACTGGCGGGAAACCGGCACGGTGAATAGGATGCCAGCGTTATGAAGCACCGCCGCGTGACAACGAGCATAATTCGGCCAAAATACTGGCATCGAGTGTGGGCACCAGTGGTGATCGCCATCTGCGCTGGGGTTGGGCAACGAATGGAAGCGGCTGGCCCCATGAAGATCTGGCCGGCGCCAAAGGCGGAACGGGTCTGCGAGGACTACTCGCTCCGGGTCAATGGCCAGCCGGTTTCGGTTTACTCCTGCCGCGTGTCCGCCGTCCCGCTCAACCAAGTGTGGCCCGGCTACCAACGCCCTCTGGACCAGACCGAGTTGGCCGGGTTCGCCCACTGGGAAATGGCGCGACCCGTCAAGGTGGAAGTCATCGCAAAACGGCCATTCAAGAACGTCGTGGTTCGACCTGGCTCGCGCGCCATTCACCCGACCGTACGCGGCCAACGCATCACCTTCACTCTGGCAAAGCCCGGACAGGTGACGGTCGAACTGGATGGTCCGCATCACGCCCTGCATCTCTTCGCCGATCCACCCGAGATCGATGCCCCCGAGCCCGACCGGGCTGGCGTCCGCTACTTCGGCCCCGGCAGCCATCGGCCGGGCAAGATCCAACTCAAGAGCGACGAGACCCTCTATGTTGCCGGTGGGGCGGTGGTTTACACGGCTATCGAAGCGCGCGGCGCGACGAACGTGAGCATCCTGGGACGGGGTGTCATTGACACGAGCGAATACGAACGGGACCAAGGCGGCGGTTGCATCCGGTTGACCGACTGTTCCAACGTGAAGATCGATGGCGTCATTCTACGCGACCCGGATGTCTGGTGTCTGAGCGCGTTCGGCTGCCGCAACCTGGAGATCGCGAACGTGAAGCTGATCGGGCTGTGGCGTTACAATGCCGACGGCATTGACCTGTGCAATAGCCAGGAGGTTGTCGTCCGCAACTCCTTCGTGCGCGCCTTCGACGACGCCATCGTGCTGAAGGGAATCAAGGGCTTGGACCAGCGGCCAGTGCGGAACGTGCGGGTTCACGACAATGTAATCTGGTGTGATTGGGGCCGGGGGCTGGAGATCGGCGCCGAAACTGCAGCCCCCGAGTTCGCGGATATCCAATTCCGGGACTGCGACATTATCCGCACGACGCACATTGCCATGGATATCCAGTGCGGCGACCGCGCGGTTGTGCATGATGTCCGCTATGAGAACATTCGTGTTGAGACCGACGATGTCTGCCCCTCGCCAAAGATGCAGGGCAGCCGTGAGGAACGTTATGCCGAGAACCCCAACGACGATTACGTTCCAAACCTGATGGTGATCGTAATCGCCAAGAATCCCTACTCACAAGACACCGAGCGCGGCAAGGTTCGCGACATCACCTACCAAAACATTACGGTGACGGGCCGACGCACCCACCGATCCTATTTCATGGGCCTGGATGCCGAGCATACGGTCCAGGGAGTCGCAATCAACAACCTGCGGTTCAATGGTCAACCGGCGAAGAACGCCACCGAGGCTCACCTCGCGCTTGAGGCGCATGTGAGCGATGTGCGGTTCGGGAAATAAAACCGTCGCCCCCTTGTCATTTCGCCGCCGTTGCAACACCACGCGAATCCAAGTGCAGCGCAAGGCAAGGGAGGCGCGTGGTCTTTACAATCAACGGCTTGTTGAGCGAAAATGGAAATAAGTATTATTGACGCAGCGATGGATTTTGGATAATTATTCTCATTGACAGCGACTGTGTGGCTGTTGCCATCCAGACCAAGCTGTCAGAAAACAGCAACGCAAGAGAAGTCTATGAAATTATTCCAAATTCCCCCGCCCCCGCGTGTCGCTCTGACGATATTCGCAGCCACCGGGCTGCTGGGTATTCCGGCAGCCAGCGCGGCGTCCTATCCCGCGACTGTCCTGGCGGATGGCCCCGTGGCATACTACCGGCTTGAAGATCCAACCGGCACAGGCACGGCAATTGACAGCAGTACTTCTGGCGCCTAT
Organism: Limisphaerales bacterium; assembly: GCA_020848635.1. Taxonomy (GTDB): domain Bacteria; phylum Verrucomicrobiota; class Verrucomicrobiia; order Limisphaerales; family JADLHS01; genus JADLHS01. The sequence continues at coordinate 4,476 of JADLHS010000094.1, read as the reverse complement.
CCCGGCACAATAACGTTTGACGACTACGCTGCCTGGCCAAAACTGGAGCAGCCTGGGGTCGGCTCTAATTCCGTCAGTTTTCATCCGTATACCGATGGGGGCGGATTTGCCCAAAAATCCTATATCAGCGTGCCCTACACCACGGACCTCAACCAGCCGGGCCCGTTCACGGCTGAAGCTTGGGTTCGCCCACTCAGCGCGGGTGCTGCCGGGGATTGGCGCAGTCCGGTTGGAAATTTTGGGGGCTGGGGCGACGCCTCGGGGTGGTTCTTCTATCAATCCCCCGGACCAGACTCCACATGGATTTGGGTCCAGAAAGGTGGCGGGATCTGGGTCGGAGGCGTTCCCATCAGAAAGAACCAGTGGGATCACTTGGTTGCTTCTTCCGACGGCACCACCGTCACTTTCTATGTAAACGGAGTTAACAGCGGATCGGCGGAAGCTTCCACGGCGGCGCCCAATTCCGGCACAGCCTTCTGCATCGGCCAGCGCGCTGACAGCTATGGCTACTTCGATGGCAATGTGGACGAGGTGGCGATTTACACCAATGCGTTGAGCGTGGCTCAGATTCAATTGCATTACCAGGTGGGCCTCACGAATTTCTACAACGGTCCCATCAAGGCGTACATCACGCAGGACCCGTCGCCAGCGACCAACTATGCAGGGCGTTCGGTTTCCTTCCTGGTGGGAGCGGATGGAACGTCACCCTTGTCGTATCAATGGTACAAAGGCAATTCCCCGATTGCGGATGCCACAAACGACACCCTCACGTTTAATTGTGCCTTCGCCGACAACAATGCCATGTACAAGGTGGCCGTCACCAATCTCTACGGGGCCGTCACCAGTGCCCCCGTGGCGCTCAGCGTCACAACCGAGTTAATCCTAGGGTCGAGTCCGGTGGCAATCACCCGGACCGTCGGAAGCCTGGCCGCCTTCCGGGTTGAGGCGCAAGGTGCGTTACCCATAACCTACAAGTGGTACAAAGGCGCGAGTCCGGTCCCAGGTGGAACCAATCAAACCTTGTGGCTTGCCAACGTTAAACTTGCCGACGACGCCTCCAGCTACTACGCACAACTCAGCAATCCTTGGGCTTCAACAAACAGCGAGCCGGCAATCCTGAGCGTCGTGGCCAGGCCGGTCACCGTGCCCATCACGGGCTATGCCAAAGTAGTTGCGGCAGACGGTCCGGCGGGCTATTGGCGGCTCGATGAAGCGGATGGCAGCACGGTGGCTGTTGACGCCCTGGGGAGTTTCGATGGCGAGTATGATGCCGCCGGATCGGGGGCGTATTCCCCGGGCGCGTTCACCTTTGGTGCGACGACCGGGATTCCTTACGAAACCAACAAGGCCGTCATCGTCACCAACGGCGCGCGCATCAAGATTCCCTACGCGCTGGAACTCAATCCCTACGGATCCTTCGCAGCGGAAGCATGGGTCCAGCCCTCCTCGCTTTCCTTCGATTCGGGCGACCATCGCACCGTTTTCTCCTCTGAAGGCAACGGCGTGGGCGGCCCAATCGGGTGGCTGTTGTACCAGGAACCCAACAACACCTTTGTCTGGGTGGTTTTTGCCGACAACTGGGTGAGTTCGTTCATTGCCGACCCCGTGACCACCATTGTCGCCAACAATTGGTATCATGTGGTGCTGCAATATGACGGCTCGCTGTTCTACATTTATGTCAATGGCCGCTTGGAAGCGGCACAGGCATTCGACGCCTTCATTCCCAATCGGAATGGCAACATCAACCTTGGTTGGCGCAGCGACAATGACTGGAAGCCGTTCGCGGGCACCATTGACGACGTCGCGTTCTACAACAAGACGCTGACACCCGAGCAAATCCAGGCCCACTATGCTGCTACGGTGCGTTTGAGCTCCAGTCCATCCGGGAACAACCTGGTGCTCTCCTGGCCATTCGGCACGTTGCAGCAAGCCGATCAGGTCAACGGGCCGTTTAGCGACCTGCTCACCGCGACCTCGCCGTACACCAATGCGCCCACCGGTTTGGCGAAGTTTTATCGCGTTAAAGTGCAGTGACGTTTGACCGTCCGAAATTCATGGGCCGGGGGCAACCCCGGCCCTTCTGCTTGGCGATGTGGTAGATTTCGTTCAGGGGACGACGGGCGCGAGCACGATTCTAAATCCGACATCTGATCGGCGAGCGGTCGAGGCATAGCCGGTCCGCCAAGCGGAACGGCAGTTAACCCAAGGAAACGACCACGCGCCGCCGCGAACCGCGTGCAGGACATTTGTCGTTGAACCGCTAAAATCGGTCACGGGCTGATTCGGCGCGACTCCGATCCAGTCCCAGCACCATTCAAAGACGTTACCGTGAATGTCCTGCAAGCCCCAGGGGTTGGGCTGCAGTTCGCCGACCAGGTGGGTCGTCCCTTGGCTATACCACCCGTAATTGCTGAGCAGCGACCAGTCGTCACCAAAGCTGAACCAGTTGGTCGTTCCTGCGCGGGCCGCATATTCCCATTCGGCTTCGGTGGGCAAACGATAGAGGTAGCCATTCGGCAGTCGCCCAGCCTGCCGTTCCCGCTGGGTAAGCAGCGAACAGAAATTCATGGCGTTGCTCCAGGAAACGCTCTCGATCGGACGCTCCAAATCCGTGGCGAAGGCGGCGGGATTTGTGCAGGTCAAGTTTTGGTAATCGGATTGCGACATCTCAAACTGGCTGATCCAGAAGCCGTGGGTCAATGTCACTTGAAACGGTGTCAACTCATTCAGGGTCTTGTTCGGATCGTTGGCCGGAGTTCCCATCATAAACGTGCCGGGTGGGATATAGACCATCGAATCGGGCATCAGAAGCCTAGGCAACCTTTGAACCCGATAATAGCGAACTGGTTGTAGCGCGATGACCGGGTCGGTGACGAAGAACTCGGTGGCGTTGGTGGATATTTGCGTGCTGAGCGGCGCCCAAATCGGGTTGGCTAGGTTGGTTTCAAATTGGACCTGAAACTGATCCCCAGCCAGGCCTCGCCACTTCAGCATCAGGTTGTCTCCCACCAGAGTCGCGGAAAGTTCCGGCGGCGCCAGGGGGGCGTAATCCGTGTCCACGAAGCCCGCTTGGTAATCCGAAAGCAACTGTTGCATGCGATTCCGCCGGCTCTGATCCCACGAGTTGAGGAAAGCCACGGAATTCATGTAATGCAGAAAATCGAACGTCACAAACTCCGCTACAAAGGGCGCAGCGGCGTCAAATTGCTTTCGGAGGCGCGTCGCATCGCAGGGACCAAACACCCCACCCGAGATTCTGAAAGACTCGAGGTTGGCCCAAAATCGCACGCCAGTGGCGTTGCAGGCATTTTGAAAGGCCTCGAAATAGGGGGCCACGCGCGAAACGATGTCGTTCTCCCATTGCTGGGCGCCCACGCTGTCCTGCAGGAGCAGAATGTCGATGCCAGACTGATCAAGGAGTTGCCGATAAAGTTGCTCCACCTGGCATGGAGGGGGCCGAAGGCTACTGATGAAGGGTGAAACCGCCAAAGGCATATCGCCGGAAATGAGCTGGCAGGATGTGTGGACTCCCTGAAAAAAGCTGCGCAGACGCTGCACCTCGGCGGGTTGGTAATTTGCAGTCCATGGCTCGTAGGGAAGGTACCAGCCGGCAAAGGAGGAGTGGCGGTTTCCACTGAGGTACCGATCCCAGGCCTGTTGCGCCACCGTCGCCATTCTTGATTGCGTCTCGAAAAGAAAATTGCTCCCCGTCATATCGTGATTCCAGTTGGGAAGATACAGCCCCAGAAAAATGTGGAATCCATTCGTGTCGGCGTAGTTCAGAATCGTCTCGGTAGCATCAGGCTGGCCGTTGGGCCCGATAAAGGAGTGCAGCGAACCACCGTTGTTTTCCTGAACCAACATTTGCACAATGACCGTGTTCATCTTGAGTTCCTTCATCTGGCCCAGCACCGCCTGCCAGGTTTCCGGAGGCCAGCCCAGCATTTCGGATTGATACTGAAAGAAGCTGCCCGAAAGCCGGAGCGCGGAAGGCGCCGCCAGGACGCGGGGCGGAGCAAAGAAAAAGCAGGCCAAGCACGCCAACCAAGCGACAAGCGAAACTAGAGTTTTCATCGCACCAAGAACGAGACTACCACGAGGATCATGATCTGGGCATCGCCCACTGGCAACCTCCCGGTTCCAGCATGGCAACTCACCCAAGTTCGGGCGTCCGGATTCAAATCGCCAAGCTCGAATCAGTCGGAAGCCTTGAACGCCACCAACGTTTACAGCGGTTCAAGGCGCTTGCTGCAACCAGACGCACATCCGGAAAAACCGAGCCGCCCCGGCGGCGGGCGACACCACACAAGTCAATGTTTCAGTGCCTGCGGTCGCCGTGCGATCCGCGAATCCCGGCACGGGTTCCCAGACCCCTCCGGACGCCAACGTGGCGGTACTTTCCAAGCGGTAATGTCGGGCGGCATTTTGATAGCCCGGCGCATCCACGGCTCGCGCGGGAAACGAAACCTCCACCTG
>JADLHS010000093.1 GCA_020848635.1 Limisphaerales bacterium | reverse complement strand
TGCGGCGTAGCAACCCTCGCCGGGGCGCAGGCGTTTCACGTCGTTCGTGATCTGGCCATGCAGAAACCGCACCCGATCCGCGCCCGTGAGACACAGGCGGCTGCGAAAACTCAAGTCGAGCACGCCGACGGACTGGCGTACGGCGGCGTGCTCAGCCGACGCATTGCCGTAGTCAGCCACGACCTCGGCGCCGTTCAGGGACGCGAAATTGGCACCGAGGCTCTGGTGGAATTCGTGCAGGGGCAATGAGGTGGAAGGATTCACATTAAATATCCGGACGCAATGCGCCCACTTTGCAGGGTAGGAGCCGACGTGAGGAGGTTCTAATTTCCTCCGTGCATCGGCCAGAAACACCGGGAGGTTTGAGACTCTTCACGTCATCTCCTACGAGGATCTGAGGAGTTTTCACAAGCCGGCTCCTAGCTGACGACGCGCATTTGCACGGCGTCCACAATTTGATCACCGACGAGGATGGAACTCACAATCACGACGGTGTCGCCGGGTTTCACATGCCCCTGGGCGACGAGGGTGCCGAGGGCGATATCAATGGTGTTCGTGGGATTGATCATGTCGAACGGAATAACCACTGGCGTAACGCCCCAGCTCAAACTCAGTCCGCACGCGATGGCGTCGTGGGCGCACAGGCCATAAATTTTCGAGTGGCGCGGGCGCAGCCAGCCGGCATACCGCGCCATGCTGCCATGCCGGGTGAACACGAGGATGGCCTCGGCCTTGAGTTCGTTGGCCATGACCACGGCGCTTTTCACGACTTTCTGGCGTGGTTGCGTGAGCTCGGCCGCCTCGAAAAAATTCGCGCCGCCGCTGCGTTCAATGCGTTGGGCAATGCGATCGAACACCTCAATGCATTTGACGGGATATTTGCCGACGGTCGTTTCACCGCTCAACATGATGGCGTCAGTTTGTTCAAAGACGGCGTTGGCGACATCGGTGACCTCGGCGCGGGTCGGCATCGGCGATTCGATCATGCTTTCGAGCATATGCGTGGCGACGATGACGGGTTTGCCAAGGCGGAGGCAGGTTTTTACGATGCGCCGCTGGACGATGGGTAGTTCCTCGTAGGGAATCTCGATACCAAGATCGCCGCGCGCGACCATGATGGCGTCGGCTTCGTGGACGATGGTTTCGAGATTATGGACGGCCTGCTGGTCTTCGATCTTGGCGATGACGAGGGGGCGGGGTTGACCTTCGGTAAACAGTTCCTTCAACTGGAGCAAGTCGCGCGCTTCCCGGACGAAGGAGAGCGCGATGAAGTCCACGCCCACTTCGAGGCCGAGTTTTACGTCGGCGATGTCCTTGGCGGTGAGGGCGGGCAGGCTGACTTTGACACCGGGCAGATTGATATGCCGCCGGCTGCCGAGCGTGCCTTCGGTGAGGACTTCGCACTCCACCTGATTGCCGTTCTTGGCGAGTACCTTCATCTGGATCGCGCCGTTGTCGAGCAACACCACGTCGCCGACGCTGATGTCGTTGACGAAGTTGGCGTAGTTCACGTCCACGGAATGCTCCTCCTCGCTGCGTTCGCCGCGGACGGTGAGGGTGAACTTCTGGCCGGGCTTGAGGTCCAGCGGCACGGGCAGGTCGCCGGTGCGGATGGCCGGGCCTTGGGTGTCCATCATGATGCCAGTGAACAACCCGCGCGCGCTGGCGGCGGCACGAATGTCCGCCACGATGCGGCGCACCCAGTCGTGGGGCGCGTGCGACATGTTGAGGCGGAAAACGTTGGCGCCGGCGTTCAGGAGCGCGCCGAGCATGGCGGGCGAGCTGGTGGCGGGACCGAGGGTGGCCACGATTTTGGTTTTTCTCATGCGGGTCAGGTCCGATTCGATGGGCGAGAGCTTACGACCACCAGCGCGGATGGAAAGCTTGGAGTGGTTGGGAGGGAAGCGACTGGAAGGGGCGGGCCAGTTTCAGTTCTTACTCTTAATCGTAATCTTAGTCTCCCCGTCGGCCTCCTCGCGTCGAGAATTGCAGAGAGGATTAAGATTAAGAATTAACCCCGATCCAATCTGACTCGCTTGATTTGGATATTGAGACTTGCCATGCCGGGTGGGGGCGCGATACTTTTTCCGCAACGAAAGAATAATCTTATGGCAGACGCAGCAAACCGATACTCCGAAAACATCGCCGGCAAATACTACGTGGACAACCAGTGCATTGACTGTGATCTGTGCCGCGAAACCGCCCCGGACAATTTCAAACGCAACGACGACGGGGGCTATTCGTTTGTTTACAAGCAGCCCGAAAATCCCGAAGAGGAAGCGCGCTGCAAGGAAGCCGCGCAAGGGTGCCCCGTGGAAGCCATCGGCGACAACGGCGCGTAGGCGACCGGCGCATTAATCTTCTGTCCGGCCCGCGACCGTCAGGTCGCGGGCTTTTCTTGTACCTTGGTTCGGCCCCAATGGATTTTCCTCGCCGTCAAACCGTGAGGGGTGACAATTATCAGATCGTGAACAAGCGTCTGCGCCTTGCGTTTGCCATCCTGCTGCTGGTCGTGCTCGCCGGAGCGGGCTGGCGCCTGTGCCATGCCCGCGAGCCGGAGTATCAGGGCCGGAACTTGACCGCATGGTTGCGGAGACTGGAGGCGGCGCCGGAGATGACGTCGCCCGCGTGGCGGGAATCCGTCGCGGCGATCCGCGCGATTGGCACGAACGGCTTGCCCACATTGCTCACGATGCTCGGTGGCGACGACTCCCGGTGGCGGGTTCAAGTGGTGACGTTGATTCAAGACACGGCGAACGTGGATCTCAGCGAGTTGCTGGCGGAGGCGGTCCATCGCCGGGCGCGGATTGGGTTTCAAGTTTTGGGCCGCAGCGCCCGCCCGGCCATCCCGAGACTGGCGGCCTTCGCCGCGACCTCGGATCCAGCTCTCGCCGAAAGGGCTTTTCTGGCGATGCTGGATATCGGCGGCCCGGAGACCATCCCGCCCCTGCTGAAGGTGTTGACCAACTCGACCCCGGCCCGGCAAATCCTGGCCGCAAATTATCTCGGGCAACTCCGCAGCCAGGCGCGTGATGCCGTGCCCACGCTGGTGCAGGCATTGAGCGGAAGCGATGTGGAGCTGCGCGCCACCGCCGCCCGGGCATTGGGCAACATCGGGTGGGACGCGCCGCTAGCGGTGCCGGCGCTGACCAGCACCCTGGCGGATGCCGACAGCCGCGTGCGGGCGGTTGCCGCGATGGCGTTGGGCGCATTTGGAACGCAGGCAGAATCCGCGCTGCCGGTCCTTCGTGAAATGCCGGATGACCTGGATCAATTTGGCCGCCGGGTGATCCCACGGACGATCATCCGCGTCCAATGTGAACTGCAAGATGGTGGCATCATCCGGGGGCCGATCGAGGCAAAGCACATCGCGCTGGTCTTTACCGGCCACGAGTTTGCCGAGGGCGGCGAGACGATCCTGAGCGAATTGGCGCAGCGGCAGGGCCGGGCTTCGTTCTTCCTGACCGGCACCTTCCTGCAGAATCCGCAGTTCAAATCCCTGGTCCGTCAAATCGTGGCGGGAGGACATTACCTTGGGCCGCACTCGGACAAGCACCTGCTTTACTGCGCCTGGGATGAGTCGCGGCGCACGTTGGTTAGCGAGGAGGAATTCACGCGGGACCTGCTGGCCAACGCGGCTAGACTTCCGGAACGCGGCTCTGGGGAGCGCCGTTTCAGCCGGTATTTCCTGCCCCCGTTCGAACACTACAACCGGGAGATCGTTGACTGGACCCGCCAGCAGCGGTGGACGCTCATCAACTTCACCCCCGGCACGCGATCGAATGCGGACTACACCGGTGAAGCCGACCCGAACTTCGTTTCATCGGCGGCCATCTTTGACAGCATATTGCAG